>CAINFA010000245.1 GCA_903847955.1 uncultured Actinomycetes bacterium | reverse complement strand
CCTACACGACGCTCTTCCGATCTCACCGAGCAGCTCGGACCGATTCCGGTTGGTTTGCACCAACTCCAGCCAGGCGTCGAGGGTCTGGGTGGGCTTACGCGGACCGACCGCTGCGGCCCGACGCAAGAACTCGCGCATGGTGAAGGACCTCGTCCAAGTTGATGGCTCGAGGACGACCACCTCACGCAGGAGTTCCCTCGTCATGGTGAGCACGAGGTCTTGGCTTCGGAGCATCTCCGACGAGACTTCGAGCGAGACGTGGTCGCTCAGATCAATTCCCGATTCGAGGGCCATCGCCAGGTACTCCGGTGGCACGACGTTGCCTCCAGGCAGGATGCCTGCCGAGGCGACGACTGCCTCGATGCCCGCCTCACCCAGCGCGTCGGCCAGGTACACCCGAGCGGCGGGAGAGCGGAACAAGTTCGCTTTGCAGATCACCGCCACCTTGAGCATGGACCCTCCTCGTCCGACACTCTAGAGGCGTCGGCGAACGTCCCTGGAAGTCCGGGACCTAGGGTGGACCCCCGGAGAGGAGCAGGCAGATGGGCGGTGGAATGCGAGGCGGTATGGGCGGTGGCATGGGTGGCGGTCGAGCCGGCCTCATGGGCCTCCGCAAGGACCGCAGTGTCCTGGCCCACAAGGTCACCCCCGGCACCACCAAGCGGATGCTCGCCTTCGCTCGCCCCTACCGCCGCTTGCTGGCGATCTTCCTCTCAGTGGTGGTAGGCGACGCCATCATCGGCGCCATCAATCCGCTCATCCTCCGGGCGATCATCAACCACATCACCTACCACCTCCACGACACCACGACCGGGCTGATCATTGGTTTGGCGCTCTTCTCCGCCGGACTCGCCCTGGTCGACGCACTGTTGAACCTCATCGACCGATCGATTTCCGCTCGGATCGGCGAAGGGCTGATCTACGACATGCGCTCGAAGGTCTTCGCGCACATCCAGCGAATGCCCATCGCTTTCTTCACCCGGACCCAAACCGGCGCCCTCGTGTCCAGGCTCAACAACGACGTCATCGGCGCCCAGCAGGCCTTCACCGACCTGCTCTCGAACATGGTGGGCAACCTCGTGGGAGTGGCGATCACCTTGACCGTGATGTGCTGGTTGAGTTGGCAGATCACCCTGGCCGCCCTCGTGCTCGTGCCGCTGTTCCTCATCCCAGCGCGCGTGGTCGGACGCAAGCTCGGCACCTTGACGAGGGAGGGGTACAACCTCAACGCCAAGATGAACATGACCATGCAGGAGCGGTTCAACGTCTCAGGCGCACTCCTCGTCAAGCTCTTCGGCAGCCAGGTGCGTGAGTCGGCGACCTTCGACCGCCGGGCCGCGAGGGTCCGCGACATCGGGGTGACCCAGGCGCTGTACGCCCGAGGGCTGTTCGTCGCCTTCGGGCTCACCGCGAGTCTCGCCACCGCCTTCGCCTACGGCTTCGGCGGCATCTCGGTCGTGCACGGCACGATGGAGCTCGGCACCGTGGTGGCCCTCACCGCCTACCTCCAGCGGCTCTTCGGCCCTCTCACCCAGTTGTCGAACCTGAACCTCGATGTCATGACCGCACTCGTGAGCTTCGAGCGCATCTTCGAGGTACTCGATCTCGCCCCCATGATCGCCGAGCCCGAGGTGCCCACTCCCCTGCCCGACGGCCCACTCACCATCGAGTTCGATCAGGTCCGCTTCACCTACCCCACGGCCACCGAGGTCTCGCTCGCCAGCTTGGAGTCGGTGGCGACCTTGGAGCAGTCGACGCCAGTCGAAGTACTCCACGGCATCACCTTGACCATCGCCCCAGGCCAACTGCTCGCCCTCGTCGGCCCGTCAGGTGCGGGCAAGACGACCATCTCCCAGCTCATCCCTCGGCTCTACGACGTCAACGATGGCGTGCTCCGCATCGGTGGGGTCGACGTCCGCCACCTCAGCTTCGCCTCGCTCACCGAGGCCATTGGGGTCGTGAGCCAAGACCCGCACCTCTTCCACGAGACGCTGCGCTCGAACCTGTTGTACGCCAAGCCCGACGCCAGCGAAGTGGAGCTGCGCCACGCCTTGGCCCAGGCCCAGATCCTCGAGCTGGTCGATGCCCTGCCCGATGGGCTCGAGACCTTGGTCGGCGAGCGCGGCTACCGCCTCAGTGGCGGCGAGAAGCAGCGGGTGGCCTTGGCACGGTTGATGCTCAAGGCACCCCGAATCGTCGTCCTCGACGAAGCCACCGCCCACTTGGACTCCGAGTCAGAGGCAGCGGTGCAGCGTGCGCTGGCGACCACCATGGCCGGACGGACTTCGGTGGTCATCGCCCACCGACTCTCGACGGTCCGCGATGCCGATGCCATCGCGGTGATCGACCACGGCACGGTCGTCGAGTTGGGCACCCACGAGGAGCTGCTGGCCAAGGGCGGACTCTACGCAGACCTCTACCGCACCCAGTTCCAGACCCAGGAACCCACCACCGTCGCCCCCCTCGACTGAGCAGCTCAGCTGGTGGTGACCGCCAGCGGGTTCAGGTCGATGCGGTAGAGCCGCCACTCAGGTTGGGTGCCTATCGAGGGCGCATCGAGCACCAAGGTGGCGATGCCAGCACCGTTGTTGAACATGGTGTGGTAGCGACGGTTGATGGCGTCCAAGATGCCGGCGCCCGTCGGGGTTGGCACGAGGAAGTACTGCACCCCGTACTGCAGGGGGTTGTTCAGATCTCGGGTGAAGTCGAAGTCCGAGGTGACGACGAAGAGCTTGGGGTGCTTCGCTGAGATCACGATGGGCCAACCCAGCCAGGTGTCCACCAGCACCGAGCCTTCCTTGAGCCCTTGACGGTCGAGGTAGTTGGCGATGTCGGTCTCGGGCTGCCACCCCGACAGCTGGGGCTCATGGGACGCCGGGTACGCCTTGGGCCAGAGCACCCCCCGGATGCCGTACTCGTAGCTCCCAATGTTGGGGTCGACCACCGCCACGAAGGTCGAGGGGAACATCGGCAGCAGCAACGCGGCTGCGGCGATGCCGCCGAGCAACCGGAGCTCTTTGGGGTGGGTGTGCAAGGTCAGCCGAGGCGGGGGTCGCCGGGAACGGTTCGGCGGTGGCTGGGTTGCGGGCAGCAGGGTACCAACGAGCAGCACCGACAGCGGAACGGTCAGCATGAAGAACCGCAGCCAAGGGAACAGTGACCCCGAACCGGCACCGTAGACCTCGAACAGCATCAACCCTCCCCAGATGGCCAAGGGCGGGACGATGATCCACTCCCGGCGCCACAGCGCCACCACGCCAGCAATGACGATGATGGCGACGACCATTGGCGAGAGGTAGAGCACCGAGCGGGCAACGAAGGCCAGCGGTCCACCGGTGGCTGCCAAGAACCCCTCGGCGCCGGACGCTGACTTGAACGAGGACGAGGAGGTCTGCGAGGTGTTGCCGTAGACCGAGGAGAACTGCGCCAAGGCGTCACCGGTGATCGCCCACGAGGCCAACGTCCAAAAGCCGAACGCAATCCCGAGCGGGAAGGCGAAGACGCCGGCGTCCAAGATGCCCGTGCGGATGGCTAAGCGAATGCCCTTGGTTCGTTCCCGGAAGAACCGCACGATGAAGATGCCACCCATCGCCCCTGCCCCAAGGGCGATGGCCTCGTAGCGAGTCATGTAGCACAGGCCCATTGCGATGCCGGCGACGATCAGGTCCCCAGCGGCATCGGTGTGCACCCAGCGCATCAGCCGCCGCATGCACCAGATGGTGAAGAAGAGGTACGGCGCCTCGCTCATCCCATTGCCGCCGTAGATGATGACCTCGGGGTTGAGCGCGAAGCACGCCACGAGACCCCACCGCCACATCCCGGTCACGCCCCGATCGACCAAGATTCCACGGAGCTGCAGCACCGCTGCGGCCATGAAGACCGCCGCCATCACCGCGCCAGCGATGCCCTTGGCCAGCATGGGTTGCCAGAGGTACTTCAGCAGCAGGAGCGGCAACTCAACGATCGAGGGTAAGGGGTTCCACACGAAACCCACCGCGGCGAGGTGTGGGTAGCGGGTGAACAAGATGTAGCTGCCGTTGGCGACGCGACTCATACCGTCTTGGAAGACGTAGTTGTGCTTGAGGATCAACCACGCACCGAGCGTGCTGTAGCCCAGGGTCAAGATCCCAAAGAGCACCCACGTGCCCCACGACGACTCCTCTTCGGGCTGCTCGTGCTCGGCGGCGGCGATCGGCGGGGCCGACGGAATGCCCGCTGCAGCTACCTCCTCGTCCACAGCCGGGACATCGAGGACATCGAGGACGGTCACTGGGCCTCCTCGAGCGGCCAGACGCGACCTTGCGCACCACTGGGCAGTTCAATCATCAGCACGGCGTCCACGGTGCCTGCAGGCTACCGGAGGGAGCCGAGGTCAACCGTGGCACGAGACCTCGATGGAGGCGTCGCACGACCCACTGAGGTCGAGGGAAACGCGCACAAGACTTCACATGCCTGTCACGCGCGCCCTCAGTTCGCACCCGAGTTCTTGTCAGTCTTTTCCTACGCTGGTTCGACCTCGAGGTGGTCCCTCCGTAGTTCGGCACCTCAGGATGCCGAAACTGCAGCCCACGAGCCGTCGACGACCCCGACTCCTGCTCTGGGGTTCGTAAGTGCGCGCTGAGCAGGACGGCGAGCACGAGGCGAGATGCCCGCACGTCGGTTGCACCTTGGGTGCATGATGTTGATCACGGCAGTCGCCTGGCCGATTGGAGCGGTCAGGTGTGCGATGCCCAAGGTGCGGAGAGAGTGATGAACCACAACGTTGATGTGCTTGAGGCTGAGGAGTTGTCGTCCTACTCCCACGAGGAGGCGGACTTGGTGGACCTCGATGGCCTGCCCCTCCTCGTGCACCGTACGTCGGGACGGGTCATCGCCACGACGTTGCCGTTCACCGAGACGTGGTCGAAGTTGCCCAACATCGTCAGCTACGTCGTTGGTCGTGGGGCTGCTGCCAAGGTGCACCACTACTACGTGCCACCCACGGCCACGGCCAAGTCCCGCGAGGAGACGACTGCGCAGCCTCGTTGGCTGACGAAGCGCCTGCGGTCGGCAACCTCAGCTGCCTAACGAAGGCAGCGGGCGCCGAGTGCGCAACGCTGCCTCGCTCACTCGCTAGTTGTCCGAGTGCGAGCCGGGATCTTCTTCGTTGAGCCCATGGAAGGTCTTCTCCCAGTACGACGGCTGGAAGATGAGTTGCACGATGGCCTTGATGGCCGCCATGGCCATGAGCACCCAGTACAACGGTGCGGTCAACGATGACCAACCAAGCTGTGGCTTGCGTTCCTCTCGGGCCACGATGACCCCCATGTAGATGATGGCGGCGTTGCCGATCACGAGCGAGATCAACGCAGCGAAGTAGGTGAACGGCGGGAACAGACTCCGCATCACCCCGGGCTGGCCGAGGACCCAGGTCAAGGTCAAGAGCCAGAAGACCATGTTGATCGCCGTCAGCACCGGCATGCCGATCGACAGGGTCACGAACCGGACGAAGGCGAGCGGGCCGAGCTCTTTGAAGGTGGAGATGGGTCGCCGGAAGTGCACGAAGAACGTCTGCATGTAGCCCTTGTACCAACGGCTCCGCTGGCGGACCCAGTTGATGGGGTCCGAGTTCGCCTCCTCGAAGGTCACCGAGTCGAGCACGGCGGTCTGGAAGCCCAGCCGGGCGAGCCGGAAGCCGAGGTCAGCATCCTCGGTAACGTTGAAGGGATCCCAGCCTCCAACGTCGACGAGGACCTTGGTCTTGATGTGGTTCGAGGTTCCCCCGAGCGGGATGGGCGCCTTGAGGGTCATGAGCCCCGGCAAGATGTAGCCGAACCACTGGTCGTACTCCGAGGTGAACCACCGGGTGAGCAGGTTCTGGCTGTCGTTGTAGAAGACCAGCTTGGCCTGAATGCAGGCGATGTGGTCGGGAAGGCGATTGAAGGCCACCACCACACGCCGCAACTGCAGCGGGTCAGGGATGTCCTCAGCGTCGTAGATGGTGACGATCGTGCCCAGCGCATCGAGCAGTCCGTAGTTGCACGCCTTGGGCTTGGTGCGTGGATCAGCAGCGGGGACCAGGACGATCTCGAAGTACTCCGTCGCCTCAGAGGCACTCGCTGCCTCAACGGTGGAGTCATCATCGGCCTCGAGGAGCAGCTTGATGTCGAGCTTGTCTCGGGGGTAGTCCAGCTTGCCCACGCCCCGGAGGAGGTCCGGGACGATGTTGGGCTCGTCGTAGGCCGGCAGCAGGATCGTGTACACCGGCAGGTCCTCATCAGGCACCGACAACGCCTCTTCGTCAGAGACCACCACCATGTCGCGTGAGCTCAGCCCTGAGGTGAAGAGCCAGACCCGATCGCCCAGGGTGAACAAGTAGATCGCCATCATGATGCCAATGCTCCAGGTGGCGGTGCCCCGAGGGAACAGCACCGCACAGACCGTGACGGTGGCGAAGAAGGTGATGAGTCCCCACTTGTGGAGCGGGATGAAGGTAATCGATGCCGATGCCCACGGGTCGCGCTCTCTGAGCCCATTGATGGACTCATGCAGCATCGCCGCCTTCTCCGGGCTCAGCCCCTGATCGACCTCATCGGTCACAGTGGCCCCCTTGGCTGCGGACCTCTGCGGAGATGAGCGCATCGGCGAAGTGCTCGGCTCTCGGCAGCGCTTGAGGGTCAGTGGGCAAGGTGGTGTAGAGCAAGGGTCCCCGGATGATGTCGGTCAAGGTAGAGCCCACGCTTCCGACGGTAATCGGCTTGACCGGTTGAGGGATCGAACCGAGGGTCTGAGGCCCCACGGGGGCGAAGACGGTGATCCGCTGGTACCACGGTCCCTTCGGACGCTGGATCCTCCACAAGAAGGTCACCGCGACGAAGATCTGATGCTCTTGGGTATCGATTGCTGCGATGTTGGTCCCAAAGCTCTCCTCCCGCACGCCGCACGCGCCGACGAGGTCGGGTCCGGCGGCGGGGGGCGTCAGGTAGGTGTAGTTGACCTGGGTGGGATACACACTGAGCAAACCTGGCGAGGTCGTCGTGAGGGCGTCGAGCACGAACAGATCACTGCGGCGGGTGCCTCGGTAGGTCACCCGCAGCCAGCTCGCACCTGGTCCGAAGAAGCCCGCCACCTTGGGCAACGCTTGGTGTCCCTGGACCTTGTAGCCATTGAGTCGGACCGGATGGACCAACATCGACGTCCTGGCGGTGACGAGATCGGCGAGGTCGATACCGGTTGGCACCGCTGGTGAGGTGACCCCGAGGAACACGCCGAGCAGGATCAGCGCAACGATGGTGGGCCGAAGCTTGGTGACCACCTTGCCCGAAGATCGGGACTGACCGACGAAGGGCCGGCGCCGGATGATGCCTACCCGAATGGCGATCGTGACCCCAAGGGCAGCGAGGAGTCCCGGGACGAGCCGCTCGACGATGGGCGGGAGCACCGAGGTGGCGATGATCAACAGCACCCCCACCACCCCGGTGGCACCTGCCACGAGTGGCCACCTGCGCCATCCTCCGTCGACGCTCAAGGCGGTCGCCACCGCGCCGTAGGCAACGCCGACCAAGGCGTAGTCGGCGGTGGTGCCACCCAAGCTCACCCCAACGCCGAGGAAGATGATGGGCCAGCAGGCCATGAGGAAGAGCCACACCGAGAGGTACCGACCAACGCTGCGGAGGCCGAAGAGCAAGATGTTGGCCATCAGCAAGAACATCCACATCCCGAGCACGTCCACACGCCACAACTGACTCGACGGCCCCAACCGAGGCGCCATGAGCTCCATGATGACGATGAAGGGGATGAACACGAGCGCTGCGGCGGTCCAATCCACTTGGCGATCGTTGATCGGCAGCGCCGTTGGCAGCCGCAGCCGGGTTCCGTAGGCGATGAGTCCAGCCCACACCGGGGCGGCGATGAGGAACTCGATGGGATCTCCCGCCAGCGCTTGGTGCAGGATCGAGGTGAAGGTGGCGTGGAAGGCGCCGATGGTCAAGACCCCAACCATCCCCCACCGAATCAGAACCCACCGCTCCTCCCCCGAGGTGTCCTTGGACGCAGGAGGCGTGGGCGGGGGGAGTTCGTCAGATGCGGCGTCATGGGCTTCGGCGACCTCGACTCCACCTCCGTCCTCGACCTCCACCACGGCTTAGGACTTGCGGCGGCGCCGCACCAAGAAGAAGCCGATGCCGAGCACCACGACGATGGCGATGACCGATGCCAACAAGCCGATGGTGATGATCTTGTTCACGGGCGGCACGGTGAACTGGTCCGATGACGGCAACCCTGCCCGGATGGCCACGTTGACCACCTGCCCAGAGGACGACGTGGCGAGCACGTCACCGGTGAGTGCTTGCCACTTCGCGTTGGTGGCGCCGAGGTAGCGGAAGATGGGGCCGAACAGCGACCACCGGCCTGAGGTGGCCGCCATGACGACGGTGCGCTGGTTGGAGGACTGGCTGAACACCTGGATCGATGCCAAGGGGATCTCGGGGTTCAAGGTGACGCCGGTGGCGGCGTTCACCACCACGAGGGTGCCCCCAAGCCCCTGGAGAGGAGCATCGAAGCTGCGCAGACGATGCGCGGTGCCCACCACGAGCAGTGGCGCCTGATCGCCCTGGGCGGTGCTCAGCGAGGTCACCTGGGGCACGAGGAGTTGGTTGGTCAGCTGCTGGAGCCCTCCGACCAGCGATGTGGCCACCTGGAGGCGGGTCAGGCTGGGCTGGTCGAGGGCGACTTGGAAGGTGGGCGTCATCGCAGCCGGAACCGCCACGAACCCGCCGGTCCCGCCAGACATGGGCGTGGCGGTGACCGTCGAACGCGGGTCGACGTCGAAGCTCATGGTGCGGTAGCCAGCGGTGCAGACCCCGCCCACGGGGTAGAAGCTGACCTGGAGCTGGATGCCCGTGACCCGGGTGATGAGCTGGGAAGGGACGGTGAAGTCGAGGGTTGACGAACCCGAGCTGTTGAGGACGGTAGATCCCAAGATGACGCCACCCACTTGGGCAACCACCGTGCCCCGGTCGCCGTTGACCACCGGGGAGTACGCCATCTTGAGGTAGACGTCGTAGCTCGAAGCATTCCCGCCGAACAAGCTCTGGTCAACGCCGAGGTAGAGCTGCTGGGCGCCCGCACCGGTGAAGCTCGAGCTGATGCCGAGCTGGGAGAAGGTGAGCTCTTGGTTGTCGAGCTCTGGCACGGTGGAGGTTGAGACCACCACCGCTTGGGTTCCTTGGCTGATCTGGTTGGGCACCCCTCCGAGGTCAATGGTCTGGAGAGGCAGCGACGCCGAGGTGCCCGAGATGACGAGGATGGGAGCGCCCCCCGACGAGGTAACCAAGTTGAGTCCTGAGACCCCGTTCTGGTTGATGACGAGCACACGCTGGAAGGGACTGAAGGTGACTTCGGGCAGCCTCTGGCGGGTTGGATCCCAGGTCCGGAGGACCACCGTGAATGGCATCGGGTTGTAGCGACGGACGAGCGAGGCATCGATGTTGAGCACCGTCTGCTCGATGGCTGGGGTGATGACCCGCGGTACGTAGAGCACTGCACTGTGGAGCACCGAAGGGAAGAAGCTCGAGATGGCTGTCGGAGGGGTGAGCTCGCCTTGGAAGCCGATCGCCAAGTGCTCGAGGGTGAAGCTCAGCGCAGAGCTACAAATGCGAGGAGAGGACGTCTGGATGTAGGTGAGCTGGATCGAGGCCGTCCCTTGGCTCTCGACCGCACCGTAGAGGGGGATCGAGAAGGGGACCGCCACTTGTTGGGCCGTGGCCTCGGGCACGACCACCGTTCCGAGTTCGTTGCCCCCCGAGGTGACGTTGAGGTACCCGCTCCCGAGGTTGGTCGGCAACAGCAAGGTTCCCGTCATCGACACCGGCGACAACTTGAGGGGCAATGGGATCGTCACCGACTGCGATGCGCCTGGTCCGTTGAACGTCAGGGTCGGACCGAGGCCGAGGTTCTCGAAGCTGATCGTCGTCGTCGGCTGCGGACCACCTCCAGTCGATGGCACCGTGGTCGTGGTGGTCGACGAGGTGGTCGGCACGGTCGTGGAGGTGGTGGTTCCACCCGCCGGGTAGGTCTGCCCGTTGGACCCAATACAGCGTTCTTGGTGGAAGTAGTACGAGTAGTAGCAACTCCCCGGCGTCGCTGCTCCCGCTACTGCTCCACGAGCGCCCGAGGTGCCGACGAGGACGCCCGCGACCGCCAGGAGGGTCGAGAGAATGACGATCGACCTCCTCGGCAGTAGCTGCTTCATGATGGTTGCTACCGCGCTCCTGGCTCGTGTTTTCACGACGACTCGGCCGCCGCTCGGGAGTGAGGGCGGCGAGACGCAGATCTTCAACCCTCCATCGTAGTGAGCCCGCCCTGCTTCTTCGGTGATCCAAGGGGCCGTCGTGCACTGAACATTGTGCGCCCGAGGCGCCTCTGCGCTGGGTGACGCCCTAGGTTGGTGAGCCATGTACTCGCTCGGGAGGCGCCCATGACCACCAACGACCGAACGGTGCCGTTCCCCGACGGGGCACACCGCGCTCCAGGGGTCGTGCCCCACCTCAGCGTCGATGAGCGCCGTGCCCTGGGCAAGGCTGCCCGCAAGGTGATTCCCCGGTCGAGTCACGGCGTCTTTCTTGCAGCCGGCGATCGCCCCGACCCGGTCGCCCTCCTCGAGGAGCAGGCGAAGAGCCGGGTCGAGGACCTCGTGCCGATCCGCTACGGGCGCATGGCAGCATCCCCCTTCGCCTTCTACCGAGGAGCGGCGCTCATCATGGCCGCGGACCTCGCCACCACGCCGCAGACCGGCATCACCGTCCAAGCCTGCGGGGATGCGCACTTGGCCAACTTCGGCGTCTACGCCTCTCCCGAACGACGCCTGATCTTCGACGTGAACGACTTCGATGAGACCCTGCCCGGTCCCTGGGAGTGGGACCTCAAGCGTCTCGTGGCGTCGCTCGCCATTGCCGGCCAGCACCGGAACTTCTCCGCTAAGCAGCGACGACAGGTCGTTCAAGCTGCAGCCGAGACCTACCGGGTCCAGATGGCAGCGTTCTCGAAGATGAAGACCCTCGAGCTGTGGTACCAGCACATGCCCATCAGCCAGGTGATGCGCCAGCTCGGCCCCTCGATGTCCACCTCTGCTCGCCGAGGCGTCGACCGCCAGCTCGAGAAGGCCAAGACCCGGGACTCGTCCCAAGCGTTGTCCAAGTTGACCGAGGTGGTCGACGGCACCCGGCGCTTCATCTCCGACCCCCCCCTGCTCGTCCCGCTCGAGGAGTTGATCGACCACGCCGAGGCCGACGCCGTCCAAGCGAGCTTCCACGGGCTGCTCCGCAGCTACCGCCGGAGCCTGCAGTCCGACCGCCGCCACTTGCTCGAGCGATTCGAGTTCGTCTCGATGGCCCGCAAGGTGGTTGGCGTTGGGAGCGTCGGCACGAGGGCGTGGGTGCTGTTGCTTCTGGGCCGAGACCAGGGCGATCCGCTCCTCCTCCAAGCCAAAGAGGCCCAAGCTTCGGTGCTCGAGCGGTTCACCAAGCCCAGCGCCTACCTCAACCAAGGGCAGCGAGTGGTCGCAGGTCAGCACCTCATGCAAGCGGCAAGCGACATCTTCTTGGGCTGGGAGCAGGCGATGGGGATCGATGGCGTCACCCGGGACTACTACGTCCGCCAGCTCAGGGACTGGAAAGGCTCGCTCGACCTCGAGACCGCCTCACCGGTTGGCCTCGTGCTGTACGCCCGGCTGTGCGGGTGGACGCTGGCTCGCGGCCATGCCCGATCGGGTGATCCGGTGGCCATCTCGTCGTACCTGGGGGGAACTGCGGTGTTCGATGAGGCGATGGTCAGCTTCGCCGAGGCCTACGCCGAGCAGAACGAGCGGGACTACCAGCAGTTCTGCACCGAGATCGACGCTGGGCGTCTTCGGGCCATCCACGGCATCTGAGCGTCTGCACGCAGATCGTGATCGCCGGCTTGTACCGTGGTGAGCATGCTCCGTCGCCCCTTCGTCGCACTGCTCGCTCCCGTCGTCTTCGCCGCCTCGTGCTGGGCGTCATCAGCCACGGCCTCAGCCGCACCAAAGGTCTTCGTCTTCCCAGTCGTCCACCACGCCACTGACGCCAACGTCGTTCCTTCGGTCAGCGGCGATTCCTCGCCGTCGCCGAGCACGACGAGGACGAAGGACCTCATCGTCGGCAAGGGGAAGGTGGCCTCGGCGCAGAGCACGGTCTCGGTGCTGTACCTCGGCGCCAGCTACCGCACGGGCAAGAACTTCAACCTCGCCTGGACCAAGGGCCAGCCCGTGAGCTTCCCGCTCAACGAGGTCATCCCCGGCTTCAGAGATGGCATCATCGGCATGGCGGTAGGGGGACGGCGACTCATCGTCATCCCGCCCTCGCAGGCCTACGGAGACCAGTCCAACGGCCCGATCACGAAGAACGAGACGCTCACCTTCGTCGTCGAGCTCCTCGGCGTCACGAACCCAACCCCCTTCGCCTTCCCCGCAGTGTCTGGTGGCACCAACTTCAACGCCGCACCGAAGGTCTCCGCCGACACCACCACTGCTCCCCCAACCACCAGGTACCTCGACCTCATCGTGGGCACCGGTGCGCAGGCCACCTCGTCGAGCACGGTGCTCGTGCGCTACCTCGGTGCCAACTACGCCACCGGTGCGGTCTTCAACGACACCTGGACCTCAGGTGGGCCCATCAGCTTCCCGCTCAACGGGGTCATCCCCGGGTTCAAGATCGGCATCACCGGCATGCGGGTAGGTGGTCGGCGCCTCATCGTCATCCCCTCCACCCAAGGGTACGGAGCGCAGGCCAATGGCCCCATCACCGCCAATGAGAACCTGACCTTCATCGTCGACCTGCTCAAGGTGACGAAGTAGGGCTGCATCTGCCCTGAGGACCTCGATCCTCGGTAGCATGCCAACCATGGACCCCCTTCTCCGAGGGCGCTGCGGCGCGCCAGCAGCCGGAGGTGCGGCGCCACCTGCAGCGTCGATGCCCCTCGACAGTCCGCCGGTGGTCGACTCCACGACGACGGTGGCCCTCGACACCCCCTACGACGTCGTGGTCTGGGATGACCCGATCACCTTGATGACCGTGGTCACGAGGGTCCTCATGAAGGTGTTCGGCTTCCCCAAGGAGAAGGCCCACCACCTGATGCTGACCGTCCACAACGAAGGGCGCGCCACGGTGTGGACTGGCGAGCTCTCGAAGGCCGAGCAGTACTGCATCAAGCTGCACGCCCACGGACTCCTCGCCACCGTGGAGCCCTCGAGGTGAGCGCTCCCTTCGAAGCAGCCCGGGGTGGGGTCAACGTCGAGCTCTCCGATGACGTCAGGGTGTTGATCGCCGAGATGGCGCAGTCGATCTCAACCGGGGTGGGCGACGACAGCCATCCCTTCGCCGCACGCTTGGCGCCGCCCATCACCGTCACCAAGGACAGTGATGATCCGTTCTTGGTGCTGATCCGCGGTGACGCGATCTGCACCGCCGCCCAGATCACCCACGCCACCTCGAACGCCACCTGGCTCGAAGCCGACGAAGCCGAGGCGTGGTTCCAGACGCTCCAGGTCGCCTCAACCACCTTGGCCGCCACCTTGGGCGTTCATCGCGCCGAGGACCTCGAGAGGGTCGACCCCGACAGCCTCACCATGGTGCGGATCCTCCAAGAGCTCCTCAGCTACTTGGTGGACGCCTTGGACGACCCACCAGAACTGCCACCCACCGGCCTAGGCACCTGAGGGCGATCCGCCACCAGCGCCCCTGATGCAGAGCGCCACCCTGGGCCGGGGTCGCTCAGGGTGCAGGCGCGCCGCCTCAACTAGGGCCTCCTCGGCGTCGAAGGCCACCACGTCGCAGCTGCGGAACATCATTCGCCCCATCGTTCCCCAGGTGACCTTCCAGACCCATGGAGGCCCACCAGGGGGCACGAACGGCGGCGCAAGCTCTTCCTCCACCGCCACATTGTGTCCCAGTCTCGCTGGGCAGCGCTCCACCTCGGCACCTAGATTGATGCCATGAGCACCATGAGCGAACCCACCGAGCCCGACGTCTCTGAAGAGCACCCCATCAGCGAGTCGTGGGTGTGGGCCGGCGCCCACCGGCCTGCCATCCCCCGCGTCTTGGTGGAGCACATGACGTCGAACTGGGCCGAGGTGGAGCCCGAAGCGTCGGTGCACCCTGCGGCTGAGCACTGCGCCCGCCGCCGACAGCAGCTCTCCGCCGCCTTCCCGCTGACCACCCTCGTCATCCCCTCGGGCACCTTGAAGACCAGATCGAACGACACCGAGTACCGGTTCCGACCTGGCACGGACTTCTTCTGGCTCACCTCGAGCCACGAGCCCGACGGCGTGCTCGTCTTGCACCCAGAGGGCGATGGCCACCGAGCGGTGCTCTACCTCGAGACCGGTGGAGACGTCTCCACCCATCGGTTCTTCACCGACGCCGTCTACGGCGAGCTGTGGACGGGCCCTCGTCGCTCACTGACTGCAGCCTCGAGCTACCTCGGCATCGACACCGCGCCGCTCGGCGAGCTCGAGAAGGACCTCGTCGGCATCGACGCCGCCGCCATGGGGACCGTCCGCAACCTCGCACCGAGCGTTGACGCACTGCGTGATCCGTCGAGCGTCGACGGCACCTTGGTCCAGCAGCTCAACGAGCTCCGCCTCGCCAAGGACCCCTACGAGGTGGCCAAGCTCCAAGAGGCGGTGGACGCCACCGTGCTCGGGTTCTGCGACGTGGTGCGAGCCCTGCCCGAAGCCATCGGACGCGGCGAGCGGGTGATCGAAGGAGTGTTCAACTTGCGTGCCCGGGTTGAGGGCAACGACGTCGGGTACAACACCATCGCCGCCACCGGGGCCCATGCCACCATCTTGCACTGGACCCGCAACGACGGCGTGGTCCGCGCTGGGGACCTCTTGCTCCTCGACGCCGGCGTCGAGTGTGACGACCTCTACACCGCCGACGTCACCCGGACCCTCCCCATCTCTGGCACCTTCTCCCCCGCCCAGCGAGAAATCTACGAACTGGTACTCGCCGCCCAAGAGGCGGGCATCGCTGCAGTGCGGCCCGGTGCGGCGTTCACCGCGCCCCACGAAGCAGCCATGGAGGTGCTGACCGAGGGGCTGATTGACCTCGGGATCTTGTCAGGCACCAAGGAGGAGATCCTCCGCCGTGACCGCCAGCTCCACCGCCGCTACACCTTGCACGGCACGAGCCACATGCTGGGGCTCGACGTCCACGACTGCAGCCACGCCCGCGACGAGCACTACTACCGCGGCGAGCTCAAGGAGGGCTTCGTGCTCACCGTCGAGCCGGGGCTCTACTTCCAAGAGCGTGACCTGACGGTTCCTGAGCGCTACCGCGGCATCGGGGTACGCATCGAGGACGACGTGCTCGTCACGCCGACGGGCGCGCGCGTGCTGTCTGCGTCGCTCCCACGAACGGTCGAGGCCATCGAGGCTTGGATGGGAGAACTGTGGGCCGAGGGGACGACCAACCTCGGGCTCGGTCGCTGAAGCCTGCTTCGGATCAGCCCACGATGCGCAGGGGCAACTGCCGGGGTCCACGCACTTGCCCCTGGGACCAGGTGACCTCGCCCGTGGGGTCGAGCTCGAAGTTGGGGTAGCGATCGAGCCATGCCTGCAGGGCCACCCTCAGCTCCATGCGTGCCAGGTTCGAACCAAGGCAACGGTGGATGCCGAGGCCGAAGGCGGCGTGTCGATTGACCTGGCGGTCAATGAGGACCTCATCGGCACGCTCGAAGACCTCAGGGTCACGGTTCGCAGCGGGGAAGCTCAGCAGCAGCCAGTCGTCCCGCTTCATCGGGCACCCCTCGAACTCGAAGTCGTCGATGACCAACCGAGCCATGGTGACCGGGGCGTAGGCCCGGAGGAACTCCTCCACCGCCGTGTCGAGCAGTTCGGGCTCGGCCACGAGTCGGGCCCGGTCCTCGGGGTGGGTCGCGAGGTGCCAGATTGATGCGCCGATGGCCGACCAGGTGGTGTCGATACCAGCCACGATGAGCAGCGCGATGGTGCCGAAGATGTGCTCGGGCAGCAGCTTGTTGCCCTCGATCTCCGCGTCGAGCAGGTAGGTCACGAGGTCGTCACGAGGGTTGGCGACGTGATCCTCGATGAGGGCGATGATGTAGGCCTCGATGGGCTCGAAGGCGACCTGGCGCTCTTCCACCGGCAGGTCCACGCCCTCCAAGATCGTGTGCACGAAGCCACGGAACAAGTCGCCATCTTCTGGAGGCAGGCCGACCATCTTGGCGATCAGGGCCACAGGGATGTGCTGGGCGTAGTCAATGGCGCCATCGACGTCGGTCCGATCGCCCAGTGCATCGAGGAGCGACGCACACAGCTCTTCGGTGTAGCCCTGCAGCGCTTCGATCTTGCGGGGCGCGAAGGGGGGCAGCATCAGCCGCCGGGCGATCTGGTGGAACGGCGGGTCCGAGGAGATCGGAGGCGCCACGCCAATGGGTCGCGGCGGCGCGTAGTCATCGGGTCGACCATTGCCCACGATGATCATCCGAGAGGTGAAGTGCTCGGTGTCGTTGGCCACGGCGGCGACGTCTTTGTGGGTGACGGGCAGCCAGGCACCGCCGTAGCGGTTGGTGTGGGCGATCGGGCAGCGCTCACGGAGGTCAGCGAAGATCGGGTACGGATCGGCCACCCAGGTTGGGTCGGTGTGGTCGAAGTCGGTGGCGAAGTCGGTAACTGGTGCCTTCTCCATCTCAAGCCTCCAGGGTGATGGCGTGCTCGGGGCAGTTGTCTGCAGCAAGTTGGGTGCGCTCAAGCTCTTCCTGGGCGATGGAGCCATCGCCGATGACGAAACCGTTGCCGAGGTCGTCGCAGTCGAAGACAGATCGG
>CAINFA010000244.1 GCA_903847955.1 uncultured Actinomycetes bacterium | reverse complement strand
GTACTTGCCGAGATCGAGATCCGAGATGGCCATCGTGCGCTCGCTTCCTATCCCTGTCGAGCTCACGACCCGGCGGGGGGATTTCTCCACTCCCGATAGTAACAACTCCCCGCCGCCTCCGAGCGGGACGCGAACCGCACCGAGCAGACCTGCAAGGCTGCTCTGATGCGACGCGAGATCACCCCTCCTCAACCAGCCGTTCGTCCTGAGGTCCTCACCCACCACGGCATCGAACGGATCGACCCCTACGGCTGGCTACGAGACCGAGAGGACCCGGCCGTGCTCGCCTACCTCGAGGCCGAGAACGCCCACCTCGAGGCGGCCATGGCTGACACCCAAGCACTGCGCGACACCTTGTACGACGAGATCACCTCCCGCATCGAGCAAACCGACCTCTCGGTCCCCTACCGCCGAGGCAACTACTGGTACTACGACCGGACGGTTGAGGGACTCTCCTACCCCATCGCCTGCCGCATCCCGGTCACAGGTGCGGGTGATGAGGACCCGCCGAACCCGATCCTGCGGGCAGCGGACGAAGAGGTGCTCTTCGACGAGAACCTCGAGGCCGACGGGCACGACTTCTTCTCCGTCGGCGCGCTCTCGGTCAGCCCCTCAGGGCAGTGGCTGGCGTTCTCCACCGACGTGGTGGGCAACGAGCGCTTCGAGTTGCGCTTTCGGGACCTCTCCACCGGCGCGCACGCCCCCGAGGTCATCAGCGATACCTACTACGACCTGGTCTGGGCCAACGATGACGCCACGGTGCTGTTCACGAGGGTCGATGCGGCCATGCGGCCCTACCAGCTCTGGCGCCACGTGGTTGGCACGTCGGCCAGCGAGGATCACCTCGTCTTCGAGGAGCCCGACCAGCGGTTCAACCTGACCGTCACCCGTTCCAAGGACGGCCAGGCCATCGTGCTCACCTCGGTCTCCTCCACCTCGACCGAGTGCTGGGTCATCGATCCTGCCGACCCCACCCTCCCCGCCCAACTGGTTGAGGCCCGGCGTCCTGACGTCGAGTACTCGGTGGACCACCACACGAGTTCGAGTGGTGATCGACACCTCGTCAAGCTGAGCAACGATGGGGCAGTCGACTTCGAAGTCTCCATTCGGCTCCTTCCCGATGGACCCTGGCGCGTCCTCGTCCCCCACCGACTCGGCACGAGGATCGAGGAGGTGGACTGCTTCGAGGGGTTCTTGTGCGTGGCCGAGCGCATCGACGCCGAGCGCAGCCTCCGCGTACTCCCCCTCGTCGATGGCACGGGTGCACTCGAAGGAGCCTTCGAACGGAGCTTCCTCGTCGAGGCGCCCTCGCACCCTGCCACCACCTGGGAGGCCGAGAATGCCTACTACCAGGCCACCTCGCTCCGCTTCGGCCAAACCTCGCTCAGCGCCCCAACTGCGGTCAGCGACCTGTTCATCGAGCGTGACGAACGCGTGCTGCGCAAGCAGCAAGTGGTGCGAGGCGGCTACGACGCGGCGCGCTACGCCACCGAGCGGATGTGGGTGACTGGTCGAGATGGGGCCAGCATCCCGGTCTCGTTGGTGTGGCGACCAGACCTCGCCGGACCCTCGGTCGGTCCTCGACCGTGCTTGCTGTACGGCTACGGCTCCTACGAGATCTCGATCGACCCAAGCTTCTCCTCCCTTCGGCTGAGCCTCCTCGACCGCGGTGTGGTCTACGCCATTGCCCACGTACGTGGCGGCGGCGAGCTGGGCCGTCGATGGTACGAGCAGGGAAAACTCGACCACAAGCAACGCAGCTTCGACGACTTCATCGACGTCGCTCGGCACCTCATCGACAGCGGCTGGACGGCGCCAGAGGTGTTGGCAGCCCGAGGTGGATCAGCCGGCGGACTGCTCATGGGTGCGGTGGCCAACCAGGCGCCCGAGCTGTTCTGCGCCATGGTGGCCGAAGTCCCCTTCGTGGACTGCGTCACCACCATGCTGGACCCGAGCCTTCCCCTCACTGTCGGCGAGTACGAGGAGTGGGGCAACCCCACCGCTGATCCGGCAACGATGAGGACCATGCTCGCCTACAGCCCCTACGACAACGTGCGCAACGACGTCACCTACCCGGCGATGTTCGTGACCTGTGGGCTCAACGACTCACGGGTGGGCTACTGGGAGCCAGCCAAGTGGGTGGCCAAGCTCAGAGCCGCCCGGCCCGACAACGTGGTGGTCTTCCACTCCGAGCTCGGCGCGGGGCACGGCGGACCCTCGGGGCGCTACGACGCGTGGAGGGACGAGGCCTTGGTCTACAGCTTCCTGCTCGACGCCTTCGGCCTCACCGAGGCAACGCCGTCCTAGAACGGGTTCGACGTCGTCGTGGTCGTCGGGGCTGACGAGGTGGTCGAGGTAGAGCTCGACGGCTGGGTCGTGGTGGTGGTCGTGACCGTCTGGTGCGGGGTGAAGGTCAACACGAACGGCAAGGCAATGGCACTGGGGTAGGTGATCGGCGTGCCGTTGACCGACATCGAGGTCCCACTGGGCGAGCCCAGAGAGACCGTGGCGGTCCCGGTGAGCGCGATGGGCTGGGCCGCACCAGGGTTGACGACTTGGGCGAAGGTCACCTTGCCGGTCGCGAGCTCCGTGGCTTGCACCCAGCACGGCGATGCCACCGTGACCGCCAAGGTGTACCCAGCGCTCCCGGTGACGTAGGTAGCGGTGCCGGGACCTTGCGCAACCGGCGCGAGCTGGGTGACGGGCACGGTGGTCGTCGGCGCCTTGTGGTGCGGCGCCGTCGTCGTCGTCGTGGCGCCCGTCGAAGGAGCGGCACCGTGCTGCCGGACCTCGATGCTGATCCCAATCGCCAAGAGCACGATGAGCACCCCAGCAGCCACGAGCACTCCGAGCGGTGGGGTCTTGGGGCGACCCCGGTGGTGACGGGAGCCACCCATGTGGTGCACCGCCCAGTCGTTCTGGCGACGCTCATCCTCAGCGAGCGGCGCACCGTGGTCGAGGGGTCGGCTGTCGTCGAAGACGTAGACCGGGTCATCTGCCGCTCGCTCGACCAACCTCGAGCCTTCGGCCTTCGGATCGAGGCGAGGTGGGGCGACATCGGCACGAAAGCTCGACACCGCATCCCCCTCGTGGAGCACCCGGAGGGGGCGAGGCGGGGCCTCGTGCTGCATCTCTTGCAAGGTGGACAGCGCACGGCGGTAGTGGTCGATCGACGAGATCTCACGGTCAACCCGGCGCCGACGGAGCCAGGCGATGAGGCCCACCGCCAGAGCGACGACGGCGATCAGGATGGCTGCAGGCATGGCCTCCATTCAACCCGACCCGCACCCCACGCGGGTGCCGTCAGTGCGCCAGTGCTTCGAAGCTCCCCTTGAAGTAGAGCAATGGGCGCCCGTGGCCGTGCTCGAGGTGCTCGACCGAGGCCACTGCGATGAGGTGGTCACCCGCCTCGATCACCGAGGTGAGCCGGCAGTCGATCGACGCCAGCACGCCGTCGAGCACTGGTGCTCCGGTGCGCCCGAGGTGGTAGCGCACACCGTCGAACTTTGCCGCTCCCGACGTGGCGAACCGGCCGCACAACGCCTCTTGGTCCTCGTTCAAGACGTTGATCGTGCACGCGCCCGCAGCTTCGATGCGAGGCCAGGTCGTCGACGTCTTCGCCGGTGCGAACAGCACCATGGGTGGGGTGAGGCTGAGCGCGGTGAAGCTCTGACAGGTGAAGCCCACCGGCTCATCGCCATCGAGAGCGGTGATGATGGTGAGGCCGGTCGCGAAGTGCCCGAGCACCGAGCGGTAGCTCGCCGGGCTCACGGCCTCGCCCTCCTCGTTCACCTCGTGGCCTCTGCGTCCATGGACCTCGAATCTAGGGTGTCCACGACGCCCGCGGCACCCAGGGCTCAGGTCCCAAGTGCCCTCGAACCTCGGCGCTTCCACGAGAGTAGGTTCTCGCCATGGACCTCTCCTCCACTCCTGCTCCCGCCAACGGCCTTGAGTTCGCGTTCTACGAGGCTGGACCAAACAGCGGCCCCTTGGCCTTGCTCATCCACGGGTTCCCCGACACGCCGTGGACCTGGCGGCACCTCATGCCCGCCTTGGCCGAGGCCGGCTACCACGCTGTCGCACCGTTCCAGCGGGGCTACGCCCCGACCGGGCTGCCCGCCGACGAGCGCTTCCAGGTGGGACAACTCGGCCTCGACGCCAATGCGCTGCACGAGGCACTGGGTGGAAGCGACGATGCCGTCATCATCGGCCACGACTGGGGCGCCAGTGCAACCTACGCCGCCATTGGCCTCGCGCCCGAGCGCTGGCGTTGTGCGGTCACGGCCAGCGTCCCGCCCTTGGCGTGCATGGCCACCGCCATGCTGGGCTACGAGCAGCTCCGCCGCAGCTGGTACTTCTTCTTCTTCCAGCTCGAGCTGGCAGAGGTGGTCGTACCCCTCGACGACCACCGCTTCCTCGACGAGCTGTGGGCCACGTGGTCCCCTGGGTACGACGCCTCAGAAGACCTGGCACGGGTCAAGGCTGCGCTGGGCACCCCCGAGCGGCTTCGAGCAGCGCTGAGCTACTACCGAGCCCTGTTCGACCCGGCGTACCAGCACGAGGACTTGGCCGAGGCTCAAGCCGCAGCCGCTTCCACCTCCACCGTCCCTACCTTGTACCTCCATGGCCGCAATGACGGCTGCGTCGGCCTCGAGGTGGTTGACGACGCCCTCACGTTCCTCGCACCAGATTCGGCGGTGCAGATCATCGACGGCGCAGGACACTTCCTCCAGCTCGAGCAACCGAAGGCGGTTGGCGAGGCAGTCCTCAACTGGATCTCCCCAAGGTGATCAGCGCTCCTCGGCAACCTGACCGAGGACCACGCCTGTGTGGCCGAGGTCGCTGAGCAATCCGGCAGCACCGAGCCGGTCGAGTACCTGGTGCAGGCGCGTGCCGTCGCCCCAGCCCGTCACCACACCGAGCTCGGCGACCGTCGCCGGACCGAGCCGCAGCCGGGCAATGATTCGCCCTCGGCCTTGGCGGTCTGATCCCTCGAAGGTGCCTTGGGCACGGGCAGTGCCTGCGGTGGTGCGCGCCGGATCATCCCCGCCTGCACGCTTGAACCGGCAGCGACGTGCGACCGGGCAGCGGTGGCACTGCGGAGCCCGGGCGGTGCAGATGGTGGCGCCGAGGTCGAGCACCGCTTGGTTGTAGAGCCAGCCCTGGCCGGTGGGCACCATGGCGTCGGCCAGCGTCTGACCCACCCCTGCGCTCACGGGGGTCCCCGTGAGTGCCCGGGCGATGACCCGTGCCACGTTGGTGTCGTAGACGCCGAGGTCCTGTCCTGCGGCGAAGACGCAGATCGCCCGAGCGGTGTACGGACCAATGCCGGGGAGCTTGAGCAGCGCGTCGAGCTCGAGGGGGACCTCGCCGTCGTAGTCCGTCACGATCTGCACCGCACAGCGGTGCAACCGAATAGCACGAGCGTTGTAGCCCATCCCCGACCACAGCTGCAGGACACCTGTGGGTCCGAGCTCGGCGGTGGCTGCTGGTGTGGCCATCGCTCCAATCAGCGCAGGGAACCGCTCAGCGACCCTTGGTGCTTGGGTCTGCTGTAAGAGGACCTCGGCGACCAGGATCACCCATGGGTCTCTCGTTGCTCTCCAAGGGAAGTCTCGAAGTCCCTGCTCGCCCCACGTGGCGATGGCACCGCCGAGCGACGCCGCCCTCGAGCGGAGTGCTCGATCAGGCGTCGTAGGGGAAGCGTCGGGTCGGGAGGAACTCACGGCGCCACACGAGCACCTTGCGGCGGAAGAAGCAGACCTCCACGCCGTCTTGGTTGAAGCCACGGGTCTCGACGGTCACCACACCACGGTCGGGCTTCGACGACGACGGGACCTTGTCGGTGACCTCAGTCACGGCGTAGATCGTGTCGCCGTGGAAGGTGGGGTTCTTGTGCTGGAGCGTCTCGATCTCAAGGTTGGCGATGGCCGATCCCGACACGTCGGGAACCGACATCCCGAGCACCAAGCTGTAGACGAGGTTGCCCACCACCACGTTGCGCCCCTGGGGGGCATCGTGCTCTGCGAACCACGCGTTGGTGTGCAACGGATGGTGGTTCATGGTGATCATGCAGAACAGGTGGTCGTCGGCCTCGGTGATGGTCTTGCCGGGCCAGTGCCGGTAGATGTCACCGACCTCGAAGTCCTCGAAGCTACGGCCGAAGGGGCGATCGAGCGTCGACATCGCAGTGGTTCTCCTTGGTGTCAGTCCGAGGGCATGCGGGCCGAGCGCTCCGGCTCGGCCTACGGCTCAGCCCTGGGGTTGAAAGTTGCGAGTGTTGAAGGCGATGACCGCACCTTCAGGGGTCTCTCCATCAACGGTCAGCCGCCAGGTGAAGCGGCGACCCGGCTCGAGGGGGAAGGGCGGGAAGTTGAAGGCGAAGTTGATGTCCACGGGCGTGCCCGGCGGCAGCTCCGGTGGCCGCTGGGCGGTGAACTCACCGCGCACCTCAATGGCCTGCTGTCCCTGGCCGGTGTCGATCATCACCGGCTGGCCGTCCTCGTCCTCCAAGAACAACTCCCAGTGGCGCTCCACCTGACCATCGGGCACGTCCACCAACAGCTTGATGGCGATGGCCGATGGGGCGGGCTGGGGGCCGGTCAGCGACCAGCCACCACCGAGGATGTAGAGCTTGCCGTCAACGGCTTGGGCGGAGTCACAGAGGAGCATGGCTACTTGCATGCC
Source organism: uncultured Actinomycetes bacterium (assembly GCA_903847955.1). Lineage (GTDB taxonomy): Bacteria > Actinomycetota > Acidimicrobiia > Acidimicrobiales > RAAP-2 > CAINFA01. The sequence goes on along the minus strand of CAINFA010000244.1, from coordinate 2,023 downwards.
GAGCACGCTACAAGAGCCGGTGGAGGCCGCGTGCAACACTGCTGAGATGGCAGATCTGCTCGGACTTCGCGACGACGTCTACCGTCGACCCCTCGAGACGGCACTCGAGCGACTCGGGGTCGGGCCCGGCTGGAGCTGCGTCGACGTTGGCGCTGGCGGCGGGGACGTCTCGGTGGCCCTGGCCGAGGTGGTGGGCTCGACCGGGCGCATCTTCGCAGTCGACAACGATCCTGCCGCCCGCGATGCCGTTGCACAGCGAGCGGCCGCCTTCGCCCAGGTCTTCGCCATCACCCAGGCCGGCGAGGAGTTGGCCCTTCCCCAGCAGGTCGACTTGGCCTTCTGCCGTTTCCTGCTACTCCACGTCATCGACCCACTCCGGGTGCTCACCAAGATGGCCCAGGTCATTCGGGTGGGCGGTTACCTCGTGGCCCAAGAGCCCATCACCTCAGCGGGCCGGATCGACGCCAGCCCGATGGCCTACCCCGACGCCCGACACCCTGACGTGGGGGCCTCGTTGCCCGCCCTCGTCCGCTCTGCAGGCCTCGAGCTGATCGACGCCTGGGCCGAAGCGCCCGCTGGTGCCGGCCCCGGGCCGGTGGCGACCTACCTCGAGTCGCTCACTGGGGTAGACCCCGGTGACGACCCCATCGTCCTGCCACCCCTCGTCACCGTGGTGGCAACCAGGCGTTGACCGGTAGATTCGAGCCATGGCCTCCTCGATTGACCTCACCCAAGCTGCAGCTGCCATTGCCACCGCCCAAGGCGTCATCGACGCCGGCGTCGCCTCGCTCAAGGCCATGGGCGGTGCTGACGCCCACCAAGTCTTGGCCTACGACCTCTCACACGGCGCCTCAGCGGTAGCCACCGCCAAGTCCATGCTCGACTACGGCGCCAAGGGCGAGGTCGAAGCCCAGTTGGCGGCGGCCTTCATCGCCGACGCCGTCGCAGACCTCGCCCAGAGGGTGATCGGGCGCGAGCAGCTCTTCGGCGTCGACGCCTCGTGGATGGCCCCGGCCGCAACGTTCGTAGCCACGTACCGTGACCCCTCGTTCCTCGCCAGCTTGGCGGCCAGTCCTGGGCCTCGGCACCTCGACGAGGACTTCGAGTTGGTTCGTGAGACCTTCCACCGCTTCGCCGAGCAGGAGATTCGGCCCCACGCGGAGCACGTCCACCGCACCAACGGCGACATCCCCGAGGAGTTGATCACTGGGCTGGCCGACATCGGCGGCCTCGGGCTGTCGGTCCCCGAGGAGTACGGCGGCTTCGCCACCGGCGGTGAGTCGGACTACCTCGGCATGTGCGTCGCCACCGAGGAGCTCACCTGGGGCTCGCTCGGCATCGGCGGTTCGCTCATCACCCGGCCCGAGATTGTCACTCGTTCGCTCATCGCCGGTGGCACCGAGGAGCAGCGCCAGCGCTGGCTCCCCAAGCTCGCCACCGCTGAGGTCCTCGGAGCGATCGCCGTCACCGAGCCTGACTTCGGCTCAGACGTGGCTGGCGTCGTGACCGCAGCCACCCGGACCGAGGGCGGCTGGCTGATCACCGGCACGAAGACCTGGTGCACCTTCGCCGCTCGGGCCAACGTGCTGCTACTGCTGGCCCGTACCGACCCTGACCGATCGAAGACGCACCGAGGACTCACCCAGTTCTTGGTGGAGAAGCCCGTCGGTGACGGGCATGGCTTCGCCTTCACCCAAGAGGGCGGCGGCAAGCTCGAGGGTCGGCCCATCGACACCATTGGGTACCGGGGCATGCACTCCTACGAGCTCAGCTTCGACGCTTGGTTCGTCCCCGACGACTGCGTCGTCGGCGGTGAAGCCGGCGTGGGCAAGGGCTTCTACTCGCAGATGGCTGGGTTCGAGAACGGCCGCATCCAGACCGCTGCTCGTGCCATCGGGCTCATGCAGGCCGCGTACGAGGCCGCCTACGCCTACGCCGAGAGCCGCAAGGTGTTCGGTTCGGCCATCTTGGAGTACGAGCTGACCAAGGTGAAGCTCGGACGGATGGTGGCCATCATCCAGGC
>CAINFA010000243.1 GCA_903847955.1 uncultured Actinomycetes bacterium | reverse complement strand
CGTGGAAGGGATGCGGGAACCACATCGAGCAGGCCCTTGCGGGTGTCCCAAAGAGCGAGCGCTGCACCTGTACGGCCGAAGAGCTCAGCTCCGCCAAGGGCCAAGGCTTCCTCGCACGAGTCTTCGGTCGGTAGATCGAGATGACGGCGGCCGAGAAGTGGCGTCGAGATCTAGCTGTGTGGGCCATTCCCGATGAGATCCTCAACCAGGCTCTCGAGAGTCCGTGGATTCACCCACCAGTGCTCTTCGATCTTCCCGAGGTGATCGGTCGATCCCCCTCGCACGACCTGGCCCGTGAAGCGCTCGGCTGTGAGGCCAGCGTCTTGGACATTGGCTGCGGTGGTGGCATTGCGACCTTTGCGCTCGTCCCAGACGTGAAGCGGGCGGTGGGAGTTGACCAGCAGGCAGCCATGCTGGCGATGTACGAGCGGAACGGCGAGCGATTCGACCTCCCGGTGACGACCATCGCTGGGGACTGGCCCGACGTCGCTTCAGAGACTCCAGTGTGCGACGTGGTCGCAGTACACCACGTCGTCTACAACGTCGGAGACGTCGTTCCATTCCTTGATGCTGCCAATGACCATGCTCGCAGGCGAGTGGTCATCGAGCTTCCAACCGCGCACCCGCTGGCAACGATGTCTGGTGCTTGGCAGCACTTCTGGAATCTTGAACGGCCGGAGGGCCCGAGGCCACAGGACTTGATGAGTGTCGTTGAGGAGATGGGATTGTCGCCTCGCCTCGTGGTTTGGGACGGACCCATGCGCACCGAACAGAATCTGGATCAAGCAGCCCACTTCATGCGAGTCAGGCTGTGTCTACCAAAGGAGCGAGAAGCCGAAGTACGCGAGTTCCTGGCGTCAGCCGATCTATCCCCGAAGCGAGAACTCGCAACGGTGTGGTGGGACGTCACGCACTAACTCCAGGTAGCCTCGAACGTCGTGGGTAGCGATACCTTCAGGAATGAGTGGACCTTCATTCCTTCCGAACCTCGCAGAGGTCTGGTGCCGCTCCGTCAGCGTCGAGACTGCGGTACCGAGCAGCCCACGTCGACATCAACGAGTCTTGGGAACTGTCGGGGCCTTGCCACTGGAGGCGATGGTTAGCGTGGTTATGCACCGGCGCCGATCGAGGACGATCTTGAGGTGCGTTCTTAGGCCGTGGGTGGCTACGGAAGGGTGCGCACCATGAATCGCTCGGGTCCCTCGTGGTCGATGCCGAAGCGCTGTGGTGCAACCTCGCCGAACCCATTGCGTGCGTAGGCGGTGGCAGCCCGATCATTGCCAGCGGTGACCCAGAGCCCGACCAGGTGCGCACCGGCCGTTGTGGCCTCGGTGGCACAGGCTTCAAGGAGCAGGGCGGTGAGGCCCGTGCCTCGAGCGACGGGGGACACCCACATGCCGAAGATGGCCCACAGGTGGTGCTCGGCCACGTACGGCTCGAGGGTGAGCTGGACGATGCCAGCGGAGAGACCCTCGTGGGTGCCAATGAACCATGCACCCTTGTTGAAGATCGACGACGTCCAGGCGGCCTCATCCATGGCTGCCTCAACGGCGTGGGTAGAGCCGTAGGCGTAGGGGGCGTCGAGGAGTGCCTCGAGCCGAAGGGACCTCACCAGTGAGACGTCATCAGCTCCAGCACGGCGGATCGACGACGACGGCACCTCAGTGGGTCTCGGCGCCACCCCGACGGCTCTCCGCGGTTCCGCCCGAGAGGGCGAAGGCGACCAAGGCAATGCCCGGGATGACGAACCAGGTTCCGAAGACGAGGCTCAGCACCAAGGTGAAGGCGCCCATGCCGAGCACGAAGGGCCAGATGGAGCTGCCGGGGAAAGCGCCGATGTAGCCAGCCCCCGCCTCGATGGTGGCGTCGTCGAGGTCCTCGACTCGATTGCCCATCCGCTTGTGCCAGTAGGCGTAGTACAGGCCTGGGAAGAGGGCCAAGATGGCGGTGCCGATCAGCATCACGCCCCCCGCCACTTCCCCGGACCAGATGAGGTACACCAAGCCCAGCACCAAGATGAAGGCGCCAAGGCCGAGCAGGAGACGGGACTCTACCTTCATGCGGGCACCTCAACCTTGGTGGTGTGACCTGG
>CAINFA010000242.1 GCA_903847955.1 uncultured Actinomycetes bacterium | reverse complement strand
GATCTGAGCGTTCCACCCCTCTCAACCTGAAGGAGATCCACGTGGCCCGTGTGCTCGTGACCGAGAAGATTGCCAGCACCGGACTCGAGGCTTTGGCTGCCGCCGGCCATGAGGTCGACGTCCAAGAGGGCCTGAGTGAGGCGGAGCTGATCGCCACCATCCCCGGTGCCCATGCGCTCATCATCCGCTCGGCCACCCAGGTGACCGAAGCGGTCCTCGAGGCTGCCACCGACCTCATCGTGGTGGGTCGGGCCGGCATCGGCCTCGACAACGTGGACGTTCCCAACGCCACGTTGAAGGGCGTCATGGTGGTCAACGCCCCCCAGTCCAACATCGTCTCGGCGGCCGAGCAGACCATGGCGCTGATGCTGGCCCAGGCCCGCAACGTGCCCCAGGCGCACTCCGCCCTCGTCAACGGCAAGTGGGAGCGGTCGAAGTGGGAGGGCGTCGAGCTCTACGAGAAGACCTTGGGTGTCGTTGGCCTGGGGCGCATCGGCGCCCTCGTGGCCCAGCGTGCACTGGCCTTCGGCATGCGGCTGATCGCCTACGACCCCTACGTCAGCCCGGAGCGGGCACGCCGTATGGGCGTTGAGCTCAAGAGCCTCGACGAGGTGGTGGCAGAGTCGGACTTCATCACGATCCACCTGCCGAAGAACAAGGAAACCATCGACCTGTTCAACCTCGATTTGCTGAAGCGGGCCAAACCGACCCTGCGCCTCATCAACGTTGCTCGAGGCGGCATCATCAATGAGGACGACCTCTTCGTCGCCCTGCGGGACGGCATCATCGCTGGTGCGGCGCTCGACGTCTACGCCAAGGAGCCCACCACCGAATCGCCGCTGTTCGGGTTGTCGAACATCGTGGTGGCGCCCCACCTCGGTGCCTCGACCGTCGAGGCGCAGGACAAGGCTGGCGTGACGATCGCTGAGCAGGTCATCTTGGCCCTCGGAGGGGACTTCGTCCCCTTCGCCGTGAACGTGTCGGCCGGCGAGGTCTCTGGGGTGGTCCAGCCCTTCATGCCCGTTGCCGAGCAGCTCGGACGGTTCTTCGCCGGCCTGCAGGAGACCACGCCCACCGAGCTCGAGATCGAGTACCTCGGTGAGTTGGCCGGGACGGGCACCCAGATCTTGACCTTGTCGGTCCTCAAGGGCTTCTTCGGTGCCCGCTCGGCCGAGCCGGTGAGCTACGTCAACGCGCCCCAGCTGGCCAGTGCCGCCGGGCTCGAGGTGAAGGAGACCTCGAGCGTGACGAGCCACGACTTCATGAACCTCATCACCTTGCGCTCCGCTGAGCACTCGGTGTCGGGCACGCTCGCAGGCACGGGGTTGCGCACCGAGCCCCGCATCGTCGCCGTCGACGACCACTTGGTTGACGTCAAGCCCTCGCCGCACATGCTGGTGGTTCGCAACGACGATCGTCCGGGGATGATCGGTGCCGTCGGCACCGCGCTCGGTACCGCTGGGATTTCGATCCCCCGCATGGCGGTTGGACCTTCGCGTCAGGGTGCGACGGCGTTGATGGTGCTCTCGACCGACCTCGAGCCCTCAGATGCGCTCTTGGCTGAGCTGCGCGACGCCGACGGGATCATCGACGTGCACCGGGTCAGCCTCTAGGCGACGTCGCTCGTTGAGGTCGCCGCCGGCTTGGTGGCGACCTCGGGGAAGGTGTCGAGGCTTCGGTGCGTGTTCGCACCGGCCGTAGTCTTGCGACGCTCGTTGAGCACGTAGGCAGTAGCGCCAACGGCGAGCAGGGCCAGGATCACGAGCAGCAGTTTCTTCATGGGTTCACCCTAACAACCGGAGAGTGGACGGATGCAGGGGAGGGCTCACGACCCCCGGCTGAACCTGCTCATGCTCGCGGCCATCGACGCCGGGGTCGGCACCTTGGTGGTCAAGATCAATCGCTTCGGTGCAGGCGTGCTCGTCGAGGTCTCGACCACGGCGTAGGTGGCCAAGGTGGCCAAGCCGATGAACACCACGTGGAAGTTCAGCAACTCGGCCACCAACCAGGTGTCTTGCGGGCGGAACGTCCCCACCACCGTGCTCACCACGAGCACGGTGAGCATCACCCGCTCGGCCTTCGATGCAACACCCGCGAACAGCACGAGGGGTACGAGCAGCACCCATGACCAGTGGTGCATCCAGCTCACCGGGCTGACCAAGCTCACCACGAGCGCTGAAACGATCAGCACCTCGACCTGCCGATGCTGTGCAGCGAGGCGGCGGAGGACCACGAGTCCGAGGGCAACCACCAAGACGCTGAGCAGCACCCACAGCTCCGTCGAGGCCCGCTGGGTGCGAATCAGGCTGGAGACGAGACCGTTGATGGACTGGTTGGTGGCCGAGTGGATCGGCCCAGCGGCTCCGGGATCCTCAGCGACCACGCTGAGGTAGCGCCAGGTGGCGCTGGGGAGCAGGACCCAGGCCAAGGCCGACGCAGCGCCGAAGGTGGCGATCGCCCGGGTCGCGGCCGCCCAGCGGCGTTGGGCCACGAAGGCCAGGACCATGGCGAGCGGGATGATCTTGATGGCCCCGGCCAACCCAACGAGAACTCCCGAGGAGCTCCGAGTACTCGAGAGCACGTCGATTGCCACCAAGCTCAGCAAGATGAGGTTCACCTGCCCGAAGGAGCAGTTCGAGAGCAGCGGTTGCAATGCCAAGGTGGCAGCCGGGACGTAGCCCACTGAGCAGATCAGGCGTCGGCTGCGGTCGAGGTCGGTCAGCTTGCCCAAGATGTAGGTGCTGAGTGCGATCGAGACGCTGAGGTCCACGAGCACCCAGAGGTGGGCGACCAAGGTGGCTGGGTTGAGCGCGAGTACGGCCAGCGCCATGAGGGAGAACGGCGGGTAGGTGTAGGGGAGGTGGGTGGAGGTGTAGGACCGCAGGTAGGGGTCGTTCCCTCCCAAGGTGGTTCGAATGGCCTCGTGGTACACCCTGAAGTCGAGGGCGTACTTCGCCGGCCAGGTGCCGACCACGACGATGGCCGCTGCCACCAAGCCCACCACGAGGAAGACCCACGTCGGGGTGGCGGCGATCTTGCGCTGGAACTTCGTCATGTCCCCGGCCACCTGACCACTCTAGGCACCCACGGCACAACAGAACCGGTTCTGCTGGCTTCAGGTACTCCCCAGCGGGGGGTTTCACCCTTCGATGGGTGGCGATACGATGGCGAGGTGGCGATCCACAACCTCCTCCTTAGCTAGCGGCAAGCGCCCAGCGCTCGTCGTGAACCCCTGCGCCACTGGCCAGGGGTTCTTTTGTTTCCTGGGGATGGTTCCACCAACCACGGAGCACCGATGATGACTACCACCAAGATGCCCTTCGACCGCTACCGACCCACCGTGCCGGTGGTCCTCGACGACCGGACGTGGCCAGGTCGCCACCTGACGGCCGCCCCCATCTGGTGCAGCGTGGACCTGCGAGACGGCAACCAAGCACTCGTCGAGCCCATG
>CAINFA010000241.1 GCA_903847955.1 uncultured Actinomycetes bacterium | reverse complement strand
CTTGCGGCGGAGTTGGCCGAGGACCCCAAGGAACTGGCCGAGCACGTCATGCTCATCGACCTCGCTCGCAACGACGTCGGTCGAGTGGTGGCCTTTGGAACCGAGCAGGTCGACGAGGTGATGGTGGTGGAGCGCTACAGCCACATCATGCACTTGACCAGCCAGGTGTCAGGACGGCTCAGGGATGGACTCGGACCCGTCGACGTGCTCCGGGCGACCTTGCCGGCCGGCACCCTCTCGGGCGCACCCAAGGTGCGGGCCATGGAGATCATCGACCAGCTCGAGCCCACCAGGCGTGGTGTCTACGGCGGCGTGGTGGGGTACCTCGACTTCAACGGCAACCTCGACACGGCGATTGCGATTCGAACCCTGGTCGTCGATCCAACCGGTCGAGCGACCATCCAAGCAGGCGCTGGGATCGTGGCGGACTCTGATCCTGTGCTCGAAGACGAGGAGTGCCTGCACAAGATGGCGGCCGTCAAGGCAGCGGTGCTCGTCGCTCGGTCGATGGGCCAGCGGTCTCGATGACGGGGCGTTCTCCAGTGGTGGCCGAGTGCCCGGTGGCGGTGGTGGTGGTCGAAGGAGACGACGCCTCGAACTTCCTCCAGGGCCAACTCAGCCAAGATGTCGCCGGACTCGACGTTGGCGCCGGTGCGCCATCGCTCCTGCTCGAGCCCGACGGCAAGCTCGTGGCCCTGCTCGGGGTGCTCCGCCTCGAGCCCCAATGCTTCGAGCTCTGGGTCCACCCCGGACAACGAGCAGAGGTGGAGACCAGGTTGAAGCGCTTCCTGCTGCGCACCAAGGCCACCATCGTCGTCGAGGACGGGGTGGTTGAGCTCGGCGTTGACCAACCACCGGTGGACCACGAACTGCGAGTCGAGGCTGCGGGGCGGTCGTGGAGCCTCCGTCGGCTCGATCAGCCTGCGGCCGAGCGGGTCACCGGCAGAGCGGCGTTCGAGCACGCCCGCTGCCACGCCGGGATCCCGTGGCCTCTGACCGAGGCCACTGCTGGCATCATCCCTGGATCGCTCGGCGCCGACGTCATCGATGCCGCGGTCAGCTTCACCAAGGGGTGCTACACCGGCCAAGAGCTGGTCGCACGGGTTGACGCCAGAGGTGGCAACGTGCCCTTCCTCCTCCGGCGGCTCCGCCTCGGTGGGCCGGTAGTAGTGGGTGCCAGCGTGCACCGGGGTGACGCCCAGCCGCTTGGTCAGCTGAGCACGGTCTCGGTCCTCGACGGAGAGGTCCTCGGCCTTGCCCTCCTCCACCGAAACGTCGAGATCGGTACGGTCCTCGTCGCCGAGGATGCCTCAGGGGTTCCTGTGCCGGTTGAGGTGCTGGGCGCGCCCTGAGTCCGGGTCCGAGAAGGTGGTCGGCCAACTACGCTGCACAAGGTGCAGACCTACCTCTCGGGCATCGTCGATGAGCACCGTCGGGCGGCTGCGCGAGATGACCGGAGTCTCGATGCGGTGCTCTCCCAAGGTCGACCAGATGCGCCTCGTGGCTTCGCCGCGTCGCTCGCTGGTCACCGAGCGGAGGGACTCGGGGTCATCGCTGAGGTCAAGCGTCGCTCGCCGTCGCTCGGTCCGCTCGTCGAGCACCTCGAGGTCGAACCTCTCGTCGATGCCTACCGTTCGGGGGGCGCGAGTTGCCTGTCGGTGCTCACCGACGCAACCTCCTTCGGAGGGAGCGCTGAAGATCTGGCCGCGGCGCGAGCGACCGTGGCGCTCCCGGTGCTGCGGAAGGACTTCACCGTGGCTCCTAATGACGTCGCCGACGCGTGGGTGATGGGGGCTGATGCCGTCTTGCTCATCGCCGCCGTGCTCGACGATGGCGAGTTGGCCAGGTTGTCGTCCTTGGCCCACGATCTCGGCCTCGATGTGCTGTGCGAGGTCCACGACCAGGCAGAACTCGAGCGGGCCTTGTCGCTCGAGGTGGCGATGATCGGGGTGAACCAGCGGGACCTCGTCACCTTCAAGGTCGACCACGACCGAGCCGTGCACCTCGCGGCGCAGATTCCCCAGTCGGTGGTGGCGGTGGCGGAGTCAGGCGTGCGTGGCGTCGAAGATGCCACAGCGCTGGCAGCCGCTGGCTACGACGCGGTGCTCGTGGGCGAGCACTTGGTCAAGGCAGATGATCCGTCGGCAGCGCTCGGTGCGCTCGTCGGGCATCGCATCGGATCGAGGGGGAGTCGGTGAGCGGTGGCCCGATGATCAAGATCTGTGGCATCACCAACGAGGCCGATGCCCTGTTGGCCGTCGGGCTTGGTGCCACGGCCCTTGGGTTCAACTTCGCGGTGTCCAAGCGTCACGTGGACGTGCCCGAGGCAGCCTCGATCATCAGCAGACTGCCAGATGGTGTCCAGAACATCGGGGTTTTCCGAGACCAGCCGCTGCTCGAGGTCATCGAGACCGCAGCGGAGCTTCGCCTCGACGGCGTGCAGCTCCACGGGGCCGAGTCGAGGGATGACGCCTCGTTCATCGCCTCCCAGGTGGGCTACGTGATCAAGGTCTTCGTGGCCGGCGACCGGGACGTCGTGGACTTCGCCGCCTTCGGTGCTCGCCACTTCATGGTGGATGGAGCTGATCCGGGATCAGGTGAGCTGTTCGACTGGAGCGTGGTCGAGGGCGTGGTGGACCCGGCCAAGATGATCGTCGCCGGTGGACTCAACCCCGACAACGTGGCCGAAGCCATCCGACGGCTCCGCCCCTACGGTGTCGACGTGGCCAGTGGCGTTGAAGCCGCGCCGGGGATCAAAGATCCCCTCAAGCTGCGCAGCTTCATCTCGGCCGCCCGAGCCGCCTTCGGCGAGGTCGCCCCGAGCTTCTCTGGCGATGCCCCCTTCGATTGGAGCGAGTGATGACCACAGAGACCCTGACCGGCATGGATGAACCTGACGAGCGTGGATGGTTCGGTGACTTCGGTGGTCGCTTCGTCCCCGAGCCGCTCATGCCAGCGTGCCTCGAGCTCGAGGAGGCCTTCCGAGACGCATGGGCGGACCCGAGGTTCCACGAGGAGTTCGAGTCGGTCCTCGCCAGCTTCGGGGGCCGGCCAACGCCGGTCACCGAGTGCTATCGGCTCTCTGAGCAACTCGGTATTCGGCTGCTGCTCAAGCGTGAGGACCTCGCCCACACCGGCAGCCACAAGATCAACAACGTCGTGGGTCAAGCGCTGCTGACCAAGCGCATGGGAAAGCCCAAGATGATTGCCGAGACGGGGGCCGGCCAGCACGGCGTGGCATCGGCCACCGCCGCCGCGCTGCTCGGCCTCGAGTGCACCGTCTACATGGGCGAGGTCGACACCGAACGCCAAGCCCTCAACGTGTTCCGCATGGAGTTGCTCGGCGCCAAGGTGCACCCGGTGACCTCGGGGTCGAGGACCCTCAAAGATGCGGTCAACGAGGCCATGCGGACCTGGGTGTCAGAGGTCCACGACACCCACTACTGCCTCGGTTCGGTCATGGGTCCCCATCCCTTCCCATGGATGGTTCGAGAGTTCCAGCGCATTCTCGGCAGCGAGGCAAGACGCCAAGTTGAGACCCTCCTTGGTGACGTGCCTGACCTCGTGGTGGCCTGCGTGGGCG
>CAINFA010000240.1 GCA_903847955.1 uncultured Actinomycetes bacterium | reverse complement strand
TCTTGAACCGAGCCGAGGGGTGGGCGTAGACGAGGTCGCAGTGCAGCAGCATCGTGACGCCGATCCCCACGGCGATGCCATTGACTGCCCCAATCAGGGGCTTGCCGAAGGTAGCGAAGCGCTGAATGAGGCGAGCCTGGGGGCTCTCACCCTCGGTGGTGGACGCGCCCGACAGGAAGTCCTTCAGGTCATTGCCTGCGCAGAACGAGTCGCCACTGCCGGTGAGCACGACCGCCCTCACCCCAGCGTCGTCGGTGGCGACATCGAGCGCGTCGGCGAAGGCGAGGTACATCTCGCTCGTCAGGGCATTCTTCTTCTCGGGCCGGTTGAAGGTGATCTGCTGCACCGGACCGTGACGTTGGACGTGAAGCTGCTGGCTCATGGGTGCCTCCTCAGCCACCATTGTGCTCGACGGCACCACCACGTGGCTGGAGGGCACTGGTAGCGTTGTACTCCATGCCGTGGGCTCGAGGTTCAGGCAGCCGAGGATGATCCCCTTCCTGCTGTTGGTCGTGTTGGCCTCGATGGACATCGGCATCCGCCTCGCCCGGTCCAAGCGTGCCGACGTCGAACTGGCGCTGAAGTTGCGCAGTGGGGACCTCGAGCTCCGACGCTCCACCATTGAGGACCTCGTCCACCCGGATCGCTACGCCCCGGTGCTGCTCCGCTACCTCGCCGTCGAGCAAGACCCCGTCTTGCGCGCCGCCCTGGCGGAACGAATCCACGTCAGCCAATGGGAGAGTGGCTCGAATCCGAGTCGGTTCTGGCTCCACGTCCTGGCGTGTGCGATCGTGCCGGGAAATGCCCGTGAGACCGAGGTTCGCCTCCGCCGAGCCCGCGGTGCGGCACGCACCTCTGATGGCAGCTGAGCAACCACCAACCTGGGCCGCGTTCTACGGACTTGAGCGCCGACCGCTCGGGACTTGGGTAACGGCAGCCTCCGTCGACCTCCTCATGGTCGCCGTCGTTGCGGTGGTTGGCGCCATCATGGCCCACCACACCGGTGCGTCCACCGGTTTCCCCAAGGGCTACGCCGCCTGGGGGCAGCTCTCGCTCCTGGAGATCGTGCACCGCAGCTGGCCGCACGTGCTCTGGAACAGCTCGTGGTATAGCGGGACGCCCCTCTACCCAGGAAGCGTGCCACCGCTCTACGCGGCCCTCGTCACGGTGCTCGCGCACCTCTCGGGTGCCAGCACCATGTCGGTCGTGACGACGCTCGCCGGGGCGTGCATCGTGCTCTTAGGCATCTCGATCTACGCCACCGTCGCGCTGCTTGGCCGCCACCGGGTGATCGCCCTGGCGGCAGCGTTGCTCGCCCTCTCCGTGCCGGCACTGTGGGCACCGGCGCTCCACGGAGGCCTCTACCCGCGACTGCTCGGCCTCAGCTTGGTAGGGCTCAGCATGATGTCCACGGCGCGATTCGTACTGCGACCCACCAAGGGCTGGCTCGTCCTCAGCACCTTGGGCGTCGCTCTCGCGCTCAGTTCGAACCTCGCGGCGGGACTCGTGGGCCTCGTGGTCATCGTCACGATGATCGTCGCCCTCCCCCGCCGAGCGGCAGGTGTGCGTGCGGCGTGG
>CAINFA010000239.1 GCA_903847955.1 uncultured Actinomycetes bacterium | reverse complement strand
CGACGGGCCTCGTGGAGCTGGTTGCGAACCAGGTCGCCGAACTCGGCCCGCTGGGGGATGCTGGCCGCCAAGGCAACGGTGCCCCCGGGCTGGTGCTCCCGCTCGTAGATCGTGACCCGATGCCCTGCCCGGGCGGCGGAAATCGCCGCCTGCAGCCCGGCGGGTCCGGCACCGACCACGGCCACCCGTTGCGGCCGTGGGCTCATGGCCACCGGCGCCGTGGCCTCTCGGCCCGCTCGGGGATTCTCAATGCAGCCCAGCCAGCGGTTGAGCCCCATTCGACCCACGCACTCTTGGTTGCAGCTGAGGCACAAGCGGATGTCCTCGGCAGCCCCGCTGCGAGCCTTGTTGGCGAAGTCAGGGTCAGTGATCTGGCCTCGGACCACACCGATGAGGTCCCCATGTCCCTCGACGAGCGCCCGGTCAGCCTGGAGGGGATCTTTGAACCGACCCACCGCCACCACCGGCAGCGACACGGCCGCTCGCAGCGCCGAGGGAATGAAGGTGGCGTAGCCCGGCTTGACTGCCATGGAGGCTTCGATCATGAACAGGCTGGCCGTGGCCACGCCGATTGAGGTGTTGAGGTAGTCGACCTTGCTCTGCGCCTCGACCATCGTGGCCACCGCGATGGCATCGTCGATGGTGGTGCCGCCAGCAATCAACTCGTCACCGCACAGCCGGACCCCGAGCGCCTTGGTGGGTCCAATCGCACCACGAACCGCATCGACGATCTCGAGCAGCAACCTGGCCCGGTGCTCGAGTGGGCCGCCGTAGGCATCGGTGCGGTGGTTGGTGGCGGGCGAGAGGAAGCCCCGGACGATGGAGCTGTGCGAGCACTGCAGTTCGATGCCGTCGAAGCCACCCTCAATGCAGCGAGCGGCCACCTCTGCGTAGCCATCGATGACCGCGGCAATCTCGGCCTGCGAGATGGCCTTGGGCACCTCTCGGAACAACGGATCGGGAACCGGTGAGGGTGCCCACACCGCTTGACGGGAGTACATCGACGACGCCTGGCCGCCGTTGTGGTTGATCTGGGCGAAGATCGGCGTGCCGTGGGCATGGACAGCGTCGGTGATCTGGCGGTACCCCTCGACGACCGACGGGTTGAAGCCGTGGATCAGCTTCTCGTAGGGCCAGTCGGTCGGGTGGGTCGAGTGCTCCTCGGTGATGATCAGCCCAGCCCCGCCCTTGGCCCGTGCCGCGTAGTACGCCGCGTGCTGGGCACTCGGGTGCCCATCGACGGCGTAGTTGGTCAGGTGCGCGCAGAACACGATGCGGTTCTTGACCGTGACCGGGCCGAGGCGCAAGGGCTGGAAGAGCAGCTGGTGGGTGGTGGTGGTCACCGTTCCGCTCCGATCCGAGCCATCAACTGGGCGGCAGTCCGCCGAGCCTCCAAGATCGCCTCGTACAAGCTCCGAGGCGCAACCGCGTCGCCGCAGGTGAGCAGGTCATCGGCGAGCTCGGCGGGGAGTCGGTGCCCGGCGTCGACCACGAGGTCCGCCGCAAGCTCGGTACGCACCCCGGTGTAGCGGTCTGCCACGGTGCACACCCCGGCGGCAATCCGCACCAGTTCAGCGTGGAGCAGCAGCTGCACGCCAGCTCCGGCCAATCGCTGGTTGGCCCCCACGAGGTCCCCGGTCAACGAGAGCTGGCTCGCTGCCACCATGTCAGGGCTGACGAGGTGCACCGCACAGGTCGGGGCGAGCAGCTCGGCGACGGAGACCCCGATCGGCCCGCCCACCGGATCGACGAGGAGCACGGTGCCCACCATGGGTGGACCGCCGAGGACCTCGAGCGCGGAGCGAACCTCGACGGAACCATCGTTGCCCTCTGCCAGCTCGAGCAGGCGGTCGTGGCCACCCACGGCCCACAGCTGGTGGCCGGTGACCGCCTTGGGCTCGACGTGGTCTGAGAGGTGCATGCGCACCCCAAGGCGGCGACACTCGGCCTCAGCCCAAGCGAGGAAGACCTCGAACCCGGCACGACCTGGCGCCTGGGTTGCCGCCCGCATGGCCCCGCCAGTGCTGGCACCAGCCTCACGGACTACCACCTGGTGCCCACCGAGTGCCAGCTGGCGGGCAGCCTCGAGCCCAGCGGGTCCGGCACCAACCACCGTCACCTCCACCCCGCTGCCAGGCGGTGCAGGGCGGGGTCGGAGCACCTCGTCCTCGAGCTCGTGCCCAGCTTCAGGGTTCACCGTGCAGCTGACGATCGGGTTCCGCAGATCTCGCACCTGGCACCGTTGGTTGCAGCGCGTGCAGGGCCGGACCTGCGCCCCATCCCCTCTTCTCACGAGGGTGACGAGTTCGGGCTCGGCCAAGAGCGCCCGGGTCATCTCCACCGCGTCGACCACCTCCGCCTCGAGCCAACTGGCGGCGGTGGCGACGCTCGTGATCGACCCCTGGCCGATCAGCGCCCATGAGCGCTCCTTGGCCACGGGCGCGATGGCGGTGGTGGCCTCGAGGTTGAAGCCCTCAGGCTCGTGCATGTCGGGAGTGGTCTTGGCCTCTGAGTAGATCGAGCCGCGCACCACCGTGACCGCGTCGAGGTCGGCCTCGAGGGCACGCAGCACGCCGGGAGCCTGCTCGGGGGTGATCCCCGCCCATGGGGCCAGCTCGTCAGCAGAGAACCGCAGGGTGACGATGGCTTCGCCCACCTCGGCCCGTACTGCACGGAGCACGTCGGTCAGCAGCTTCAAGCGGTCCTGCCCGTAGGTATCGGAGCGTTGGTTGGTGAGCGGTGAGCAGAACTGGCGCAGCAAGCTGTGCTGACCGGCGTTGACCTCCACCCCGTCGCACCCCTCAGCGACCGCCCATCGTGCTGCGCTGGCGAAGCTCGCCACCAAGGCGTCGATCTGGCGCTGGTCCATCTCGAGCGGGATGTCGTGGGTGTTGACCTCGGGCACCCTCGAGGGAGCCAGGAGCACCTGTTGGTGGTAGGCCGAACTCCCCTGAGCGCCGCAGTGACCGAGGCTGGCCAACACGAGGGAACCGTGAGCCTGGCAGGCCATGGCCAGGGCGCCGAGTCCGGTGCCCTCACCTGCCAACGGCGCTCGCTCGTAGGGCCAATCGGTGGCATCGACTGAGATGGTCTCGGTGACGATGATCCCCGCTCCGCCTGCCGCTCGAGCTTGGTAGAAGGCGGTGTGGCGAGGCGAGAACGAGCGGTTGTGGCCGAGGTTGGTGACGAGCGGACCGAAGACCACCCTCGAGGGGACAGTCCTGTGGCGCAGCACGAAGGGGTCGGTCAGCCCCATCTCACCGCGTCGCCAGGGAGATCGCTCCCGGCTTGGAGTGGTCCGCCGAGGGACGCCGACCGAGCACCACCTTCTGGGAGGCGAGGGCGGTCTCGCCGTGGCCGTAGACGCACTCGGGGTCAGGACCATCGAGGGGGAGACCGGTGAAGAACTTGGCCGCCATGCATCCACCCTGGCAGGCGTCGTAGCTCCCGCACGAGGCGCACGCACCCGCGCTCTGAGGCTGACGGAGTTCGGTGAACAGCGGCGAGTGCCGCCACACCTGTGCGAAGCCACCCTCGTTGCGCACGTTGCCCGCCAAGAACTGGTCGTGGATGACGAAGGGGCAGGCGTAGACGTCGCCGATGGGATCGATGAGGCACACCACCCGGCCAGCGCCGCACAGGTTGAGCCCGTCGATGGGGTCTCCGAGGGCGTTGAGGTGGAAGAAGCTGTCGCCCGTGAGCGTCATGGGGTGCGCCATGAGCCACTGGTACAGGTCGCGCTGCTGAGCCGTGGTGGGGTGCAGCAGATCCCAGCTGTCCACGCCTCGGCCGGAGGGTCGGAGCCGCGTCAAGCGGAGCTCGGCGCCGAAGCGATCCGCCAGGGCTTGGAACTCGTCGAGCTGGGTGACGTTCTGGCGGGTGATGACCACCGAGATCTTGAAGGGCCCAAAGCCAGCGGCGCTGAGGTGCTCCATGGCCCCCAGGGCGGCGTCGTAGCTGCCCTCGCCTCGCACCGCATCATTGGTCACCCGATCAGCCCCATCGAGGGAGATCTGGATGTCGAGGTAGCCCATGGCGGCCAGGACCTCCGCGTTGGCCCGGGTGATGCGCGTCCCGTTGGTGGAGAACTTGACCCCGACATTGTTCTCGGTGGCGTACTCGAGCAACTCGAAGAAGTCGGTGCGCACCATCGGCTCACCGCCGCCGATGTTGACGTAGAAGACCGACATCTCGACCATCTCGTCGATGATGCGCTTGGCTTCGGCGGTGTCGAGCTCGCGTGGGTCCCGCCGGCCCGAGGAGCTCAGGCAGTGGATGCAGGCCAGGTTGCAGGCGTAGGTCAGCTCCCAGGTCAGACAGATTGGCGCGTCGAGACCCTCTTTGAAGCGGTCTCGCAAGGTGGGCTCAGCGGGCAACGAGCACCTCAGATCGTTCGAGGGAGGCCAAGGCTCTGCGGTAGGCGGGGCGGCGCGCCTCGCCCACCACGGCGTCGATGGCGGCGTCGGCGCTGTCGTAGTGCTCGAGCTGCCGCACGACCTCGAGCACCTCTTTGGACTTGAGGAAGATCAAGCGGCGGTTGCCGTAGTGGTAGGCCAAGGCACCAAAGGCCTCATCGCGCAGCGCCACCTGGGGCGACAGCCGCCAAGGTGCAGACGCGTCGAATGGCTCCTGGGCCAGCACGCCAGAGGTGGTCACGGCCTAGTAGACGCCGCACATGCCGTCGATCGACACCTCTTCGACCAACAGTTCCTCGACCTCGATGGCGTCGTCGTCGGCCTCGAGTACCACGGGTGCATCTTCAGTCATCGGGTCCCCTCCTCTTCGCGGCCACCTGCCGTCGGGTCATTCTCGCACTGGCGCCGCCCCGTGGCACATCGAGGGCCGAGCGCGCCATCGCACTGCCAAACTAGCGAGGTGAAGCGAGCCGCTGACCATCTCGCCCTCCCCCTCGCTCCAGCACCTGATGGACTTCCCATGGGGACCGTGGTCCGTTTGGCACCCGACGTCGAGTTGCGCCGCTCACCACCCCTCGTGCTCGGCGGATCGCCCTACCGGGTGCTGTCGCTCAACCCTGCGGCCTTCGAGGTCCTCGAGCGCTGGCGGGCACCGAGCACCCTTGGAGCCTCAGGCCCGACACGCCAGTTGGCCCAGCGCTTGGAGGACGTCGGCGTGGTCCACGTCGTCGCTCCTGCGCCAGGCCCCGCGCCGACCTTGACCGTCGTGGTGCCAATCCGCGATCGGGTGGATCTCCTCGGACCGCTGCTCGAGGCGCTCGAGGGTCTCGAGGTCCTCGTCGTGGACGACGGATCGACCGATGCCGCTGGCATTGCGGCCTGCTGCGAACGCCATGGCGCCACCGTCGTGCGCCAAGAGACCTCAAGGGGACCAGCCGCCGCCCGGAACCTCGGCGCCCGCCAGGCCCGCGGCGAGGTGGTGGCCTTCGTCGACTCTGATGTGGAGCTCGACCGTGCGCAGCTCGTGCAGCTGGCGGCCTCGTTCACCGACCCCCGAACGGCTGCGGTGGCACCTCGGGTGGCACCTGGCTCACGAGGCGGGGTCCTTGGCGCCTACGAGCAGAACGCCTTCCCCCTCGACCTCGGTCCAACGAGCGCTCAGGTCCGACCCCGCACCCAGGTGGCCTACGTGCCCACTGCCACCTTGCTCATCCGTCGGCACCTCGCCTGCCACTTCGACGAGCAGCTCCCCTACGGCGAGGACGTGGACCTGGTGTGGCGGCTAGTGGAAGCCGGTTGGGTCGTTCGCTACGTGGCCGAGGTGGTCGTCCACCACCCCGTCCGCCCCAACCTCACCTCGCTCCTCCTCCAGCGTTACCGCTACGGGACCTCGGCCGCCCCCCTCGCTCAGCGACATCCTGCCGCTGCGGTAGCCGTGGCCGGGTCGGGATGGAGCGCCCTCAGCTGGGGGGCCATGCTCACAGGTAGTCCGGTTGTTGCCGGTGGCCTCATCACCACCGCCATTGCCCTGCTCCGACGACGGTTGGGCCAACGGGTGGCCGACCCCTGGCGGAGCGCTGCAGCCATCGCTGGTGGGGGCACGCTGCGGGCCGGTCCAAGTTTGGCCAACCAGGTCCTGCGGAGCTACGGCCCGGGATTGGCCGCCGTGGCCGTCATGGTCCCTCGGCTCCGCCGACCGCTGCTGTGGTGCGCGCTCGTAGCCGCTGTCCCTCGCTGGTGGAGACAGCGTGGTCAGCTCGACCTCGGCCGCTACCTCGCCCTGTGGGCCGCAGACACCGCTGCCTACGGCACGGGGGTGTGGGCGGGCTCCTACAGGGCACGCACGCTGGGCGCGCTGCGGTCCTCGCTCAGCTTCTGGTCCTCGAGCTACCAGGCGGGGCCAGCCGACGCTGACCCCGCCTGAGCGGCTCAGTCGAAGCGGACGACGCCTCGGACGTTCTGCCCGGACTCCATGTCCTTGTACCCCTGCTCGACCCCATCGAGGTCGTACTCCTGGGTGATCATGGTGTCGATGTCGAGCAAGCCCTTCTCGTAGAGACGGAGGAGCTTGGGGATCTGCATCTTCGGGTTGGCCGAGCCGAACACGGTGCCGAGCAGCGCCTGGTTCGACATGGCGAACATGAACAGGTTCAGGTCCACGCTCTGCTGATCCCACGGTGCGAGGGCGGTGACCACGATGCGACCGCCCTTGGAGGTGATCGAACGGGCCTGCTCGATGAGCTCACCGGTCAAGGTGCCCGGCGTCAACACCACCACGTCGGCGTTCTTGCCGAAGGTGAGGTCAGGCATGATGTTGAACGCGGCGTCCATGATCGAGGTGGCGCCATGGGTGGCGCCGATCTTCATGGCCCGGTCGACCTTGGTCTGGTTGGTGTCGATCGCCACCACCGCACGGGCGCCGGCGATGCGGGCCCCTTGGATGGCTCCCGAGCCCACACCACCGCAGCCGATGACGGCGACGACTTCGCCAGGGGCAGCCTTGGCCCGCTCGACCACCGAGCCGAAGCCGGTGGAGACGCCGCAGCTGATCAGCGCTGCCGCCCGGAGGTCCTGCCAGGGCTGGATCTTCACCAGGCTGGCCTGGTTCACCACGATGTACTCCGAGAAGGTGCCGACCTGGGCGAACCGGTTGACGTTGACCCCATCGAGGTGGTGGCGCCAGGTGAAGTCGCTCATCATCGGACCAGCCAAGGTCAGCGCAGTGAGGTCACACATGTAGGTGAAGCCTGCGGCGCACGGCTCGCACTTGCCACAGCCCGGGACGAAGGAGACCGCCACCTTGTCGCCAACGGCGAGGTCGGTCACGCCCTCGCCCACCGACTCCACGTAGCCCGCTCCCTCGTGGCCGCCGATCATGGGGAACATGGACTCGAGGCCCATCATCGCCAGCACCTCAGGGCTCTGGCTGAGCGACCCGGTGCGGACGTGCTCATCGGAGTGGCACATGCCGGCGTAGGCCATCTTGACCTTGACCTCGAAGGCATGCGGCTCATCGATGTCGATCTCTTGGGTCGTCCAGGGCTGGTGGAGCCCGGAGACCACCGATGCACGAACCTTCATCTGTTCCCCCTCCCAGGTGCCGCCGACGCGGTCGGCACCACCGGGCCAACGGCCCTTTGGCGCCACACTACATCTGGGAGGGCGCGTCGATCCCGAGCAGCTGGAGGCCGAGGAACACCGTGTCCCTCGTCAGCGCGCACAGCCCGAGCCGGCTGGCAGCCACCTCAGGCTCGGCCCGAAGCACCGGGCAGGCTTCGTAGAAGCTCGAGAAGCTCTGGGCCAGGTCGAACAGGTAGCTGCACAGCTTCGAGGGGAGGTAGCCCTCCACCGCCGCCGCGATGGCGTCAGGGAAGCCGAGCAAGGCCAGACCTAAGGCACGCTCGGCGGGCTCGAGGAGCCGGGGAGCACTGGGGGCGGTGCCGAGGTCGTCCGCCCGGCGGAAGATCGAGCAAATTCGAGCGTGGGCGTACATCAGGTAGGGACCGGTGTTGCCTTCGGCGGCCAGCATCCGGTCGAAGTCGAAGACGTAGTCCTTCATCCGTTCGGTGGAGAGGTCGGCGTACTTCACCGCACCGATGCCGAGCTGGTGTGCACGCGGGCGGAGCTCGTCCTCGGCGGCCTCTGGATTCCGTGCACGCAAGGCCGTCATGGCACGCTCGACCGCCTCGTTGAGCAGCTCCACCAGCTTGACCGTCGTGCCTGAACGGGTCTTGAACTTGCGCTTGTCCTCCCCCAGGATGTTGCCGAATCCCACGTGAATGGCCGCAGCCGGGGGCGTCAGCCAGCCCGCCATGCGGGCCACCTCGAAGCACATCTCAAGGTGCTGGGACTGGTCCGCTCCCACGACGTAGAGCAGCTCCGTGGCGCCCACCCGGCCGACCCGATCTCTGATGCAGGCCAGGTCGGTGGCGGCGTAGCCGTACCCCTCGTCGGACTTACGCACGATGAGCGGCAGCGGCTCTCCCTCTCGGTTGGTGAATCCGGGCGGGAACACGCAGCTGGCCCCATCGCTCACCTCGAGCAGGCCGAGCTGGTCGAGGTCGGCGACGACCTGATGCAGGTCATCGTTGTAGACCGACTCCCCGCGCAGATCACCGTCGTCGAGCAGCACGTCGAGGTGGCGGTAGACGGTGTCGAAGTAGCGCACCGATTCGGCCACGAGCACCCGCCACAGGCGCAGCGTCTCGGCGTCTCCGCCTTGGAGCAGAACCACCCGGGCCCGAGCACGATCTTGGAAGGCGGGGTCGGCATCGAAGCTCTGTCGGGCGGCCTTGTAGAAGCTGTCGAGGTCTCCCACTGACAGCGCCTCAATCGCCCCGGCCTCGCCGACATCCACCAGGTGCTCGATCAGCATCCCAAAGGGCGTGCCCCAGTCGCCGATGTGGTTCTCGCGCACCACCTCGTGACCACAGAAGCCGAGGAGCCGAACCAGCGAGTCACCGATGATGGTGCCGCGCAGGTGACCCACGTGCATCTCCTTGGCCACGTTGGGCGAGGAGTAGTCCACCACGATGCGCCGCGGCGGCTCGGTTGCGATCCCAAGGCGTGCGTCACCCACGAGGGCGCTGAGCTGGCGCTCGAGGAACCCTTGGTCCAAGGTGAGGTTGATGAAGCCGGGGCCGGCCACCTCCGCGCTCGACACCAGGTCATCGAGGTCGGCCAGCGCCACGATCTGCTCGGCCAGCTCCCGGGGGTTCTGTCCTCGTCGCTTGGCCAGGGCCAAGGTGCCATTGACCTGGTAGTCGCAGCGGTCCGAGGGCCGCAGCACGGGGTCTGCCCCGAGCTCGATCTGGTCGAAGGCGGCAGCGAGGCGGCCGAGGAGGATCGCGGTGGTGTCAGCCATCTCCCATTGTCGCGTGCCGAGCGTCAGATGAGGATCAGCCGCAGCAGCCACCACCGCAGCAGCCACCCGAAGGTGCGGGGGCAGCAGCGCCGGTGGTGGCGAAGACGGCGAACAGCTTCACCGCTCCAGGGTGACCCTCCGGGCACGAGGTCGGGGCATCGGCCATCGACATCGGTCGCTCCACCTCGAAGGTCACCCCACAGCTGCGGCAGCGGTAGTCGTAGCGAGCCATGGAGCCACGGTAGCGGAGGGGGCTTTGCCCTTGTCGACACAACCACCTGCACGTAGCCTTCCGAGCACGACACCACGTCGACAACCATGGGGGGAACCATGTCGGGCTTTCAGATGACCATCGGCGGCGCAGCCGCTCCCACCGAGGGGAACTTTGGGGTGATCAACCCCGCCACCGGCGAGGTCTTCGCCGAGGCACCCCAGTGCAGCCGAGCCCAGCTCGATGCGGCCTTCGATGCGGCCCACAAGGCCTACGCCAGTTGGAGCCAGGACCTCGACGCCCGTCGGGCTGCGCTGCTGAAGGTTGCCGATGTGCTCTTCGCCAATGCCGAGCAGATCGCCGCCACCTTGACCGCCGAGCAAGGCAAGCCGCTGGCAGACGCCACCATCGAGGTCTTTGGTTCGGGGGTGTGGTGCCAGTACTTCGCCAACCTCGAGCTTGCACCTCAGGTGATCCAAGATGACGACACGGCCTTCGTCGAGGTCCACCGTCGCCCCATCGGCGTGGTGGCTGCCATCACCCCGTGGAACTTCCCGCTCCTGCTCGGCTTTTGGAAGATCGCTCCCGCACTGCTGGCCGGCAACACCATGGTGCTCAAGCCCTCGCCCTACACGCCGCTCTCCACCTTGCAGATCGGCGAGTTACTGGCCGAAGCCTTGCCTGAGGGTGTGCTCAACACCATCAGCGGCGGCGACGAGCTCGGCGCATGGATGACCAGCCACCCCGTCCCCCGCAAGGTGAGCTTCACCGGGTCCATCGCTACGGGCAAGAAGGTTGCCGCCTCCGCCGCTCCCGACCTCAAGCGCGTCACCTTGGAGCTTGGAGGCAATGACCCCGCCATCGTCTTAGACGACGCCGATCCGGCGGTGGTGGCTCGGGCCATCTTCGCTGGCGCGTTCGCCAACAACGGTCAGGTCTGCTCGGCCATCAAGCGGGTCTACGTCCCCGAAGCGCTGCACGACGACATCGTCGATGCACTGGTGGCGTGCGCCGAGGCAGTCACCGTCGGTGATGGCACCGACCCGACCTCCAAGCTCGGCCCCATCAACAATGGGCCGCAGTTCGAGCGGGTGAAGGGCCTCGTGGCCGACGCCATCTCGGGAGGGGCGCGAGCCGCCACCGGTGGCAAGGCCATCGATCGGCCCGGCTACTTCTTCGAGCCGACCATCGTCGACGGCGCCCTCGATGGCAGCGCCCTCGTCGACGAGGAGCAGTTCGGCCCGGCGCTACCCATCATCACCTACTCGAACCTCGAGTCGGCCATCGAGCGAGCCAACGGCACCCACTACGGCCTCTCGGGATCGGTGTGGAGCGCCGATGTGCAGCGGGCCGAGCAGGTGGCGGGTCGCCTCGAGTGCGGCACGGCATGGGTCAACACCCACCTCGCCCTCGGCCCCTCCCAGCCCTTCGGTGGGTTCAAGTGGAGTGGCGTCGGGATCGAGAACGGTCCCTGGGGGCTGTCGGAGTTCACCGAAGTCCAAGCTCTCTACCGCAGCCGGACGAGCGACGGCCTGAACCCGACCAGTGCCGCCAACCTCGTCAGCTGAGCCGCCCGAGGGCCCTCGTGGTCCCGCAGCGTCCCATGGAGGGACGGTCCTAGCCGCCTCGCCACCCGCTGCGATCTTGCCGCCTCCACCTCCAGGTTGGAGCCGGCCTCGGGAAACAGCAGGGGCAAACCTCGCGCTGAGCCTCCTCGGTGGCGCCATTTCAGTGTTGAGCCTCGGCGCGCTGGGGGCCATCGTCGCCTTGCACCGGATCGAGGATCTCGCCAACGCCTCCACGGCCTCCTCGACCTCGGAGAACTGGAGCGGAGCGACCCTGGCCGGCATTGGTGCGGCCGTCGTGGTGCTTGGTTTGTTGGCCATCGCCGGACTCCTCACCGTGCCCTTGGTCACCACGGTGCTCGTCTTCCTCCGACGTCGCCTCCCCCGAGTGGCGATGAGCATGGCGCTGTGCGGGATTGGTCTCGTGCTCACGATCCTCGTCCTCCTCCACTGGGGCAACCAGGGTCGGGCGGTCCTGTGCTGCGCCGAGGCGGTGGTGGCGCTCGGCATCGTCGGAACCACGCTCTCCATGGTGCGCGGCGTCCCTGAGACTGGAAAGGTCGGTGGCGTCCTCGCCACCATGGGGCTGATGCTGCTCGGAGCGGCGCTGCTCTGGCTCACCCTCTAACGCTCCAGCCCACGCCCTCGGCAGGTCGCACGAGCGCTGGCGAAGGGGCAGAATGGAGCCATGGCTGATCTCCACCCCAACTCCTTCGGCGCCCAGAGCAACCTCGAGGTCGGGGGTGAGACCTACGAGATCTTCTCCCTGACCGCACCGGGGCTGAGCGACTACGACGTCGCCCGCCTCCCCTTCTCGGTCAAGGTCCTGCTCGAGAACCTGCTCCGTCACGAGGACGCCGTGGCGGTCACTGCGGCCGACATCGAGGCCGTGGCCCGCTGGGGTGAGCACCCCACCGCCCACGGGCAGGCGGCGGGCGATGCCGCCAAGGAGATCGCCTTCAGCCCCGAGCGCGTGCTCATGCAGGACTTCACCGGCGTGCCCGGGGTGGTGGACCTCGCCGCGATGCGCGACGCCATCGTGACCTTGGGTGGCAACCCTGACCGGATCAACCCCCTCGTGCCCTGTGAGCTCGTGATCGACCACTCGGTCATCGTCGAACACTCGGGGTCGGCCAGTTCGCTCGACGAGAACGTCACCATCGAGTACTACCGGAACCTCGAGCGCTACCAGCTGCTGCGCTGGGCGCAGAGCTCCTTCGATGGCTTCACCGTGGTGCCCCCCGGTGTCGGCATCTGCCACCAGGTCAACCTCGAGCGCCTGGCACGCGTGGTCTTCGCCACCCCCGGTGGTCAGGCCTACTGCGACACCGTGGTGGGCACCGACAGCCACACCACCATGGTGAACGGCCTCGGCGTGCTCGGTTGGGGCGTGGGTGGCATCGAGGCCGAGGCCGCCATGCTCGGTCAGCCGGTGTCGATGCTCTTGCCCCCGGTCGTGGGCTTGCGCCTCTCGGGCAGCCTGCGGGAAGGCGTGACCGCCACTGACCTCGTGCTGACCATCACCGAGTTGCTGCGCCGCCACGGCGTGGTGGGCAAGTTCGTCGAGGCCTACGGTCCGGGCGTCTCGGCCCTGTCGCTCGAGACCCGAGCCACCATCGGCAACATGAGCCCAGAGTACGGCGCCACCTGCACCATCTTCCCCATCGACGACAAGACCATCGACTACCTGGCCTTCACCGGTCGTGACCCCAAGCACCTCGAGGTGGTCGAGGCCTACGCCAAGGCCCAGGGCCTCTGGCACGACCCTTCCAAGCCCGAGCCGGTGTTCTCTGAGTACGCCGAACTCGACCTGTCCACCGTCGTCCCCTCCCTCGCCGGCCCCTCAAGGCCCCAGGACCGAGTGACCTTGGAGGATGCAGGCACCGCCTTCCGCACCGCGCTCGGACGCGAGCCCATCAGCGCCGGTGACGATGCCGACGCGCTGCGTGACGGCGCGGTGGTGGTGGCTGCGATCACCTCGTGCACCAACACCTCGAACCCCTCAGTGCTCGTAGCTGCTGGCCTGCTGGCCAAGAAGGCTGCCGAGCGTGGCCTGACCACCAAGCCCTGGGTGAAGACCTCCCTCGCACCAGGAAGTCGCGTGGTGGTGGACTACCTCGAGAAGGCCGACCTGCTTGGCTCCTTGGAGGCGCTTGGCTTCTACCTGGTGGGCTTCGGCTGCACCACCTGCATCGGCAACACGGGCCCCCTGCTCGATGGCGTCTCCGAGCAGGTCAAGAGCCACGACCTGTCGGTGGTCTCGGTGCTCTCGGGCAACCGGAACTTCGAGGGCCGCATCCAGCAAGACGTCAAGATGAACTACCTGGCCTCGCCACCCCTCGTCGTCGCCTACGCCATCGCCGGGTCGATGGACCTCGACCTGACCACCGACCCCACCGGCCACGATGCCGAGGGCAACCCGGTGATGCTGGCAGAGCTGTGGCCGAGCGACCTCGAAGTGGCCGAGACCATCCGGGCGTCGATCACCTCCAAGATGTTCTCCGACCGTTACGCCACGGCCTTCGAAGGTGACGCCCGCTGGCAGGCGGTGCCGGTGACCGAGTCCGAGACCTTCGCCTGGGACGCGGCCTCGACCTACATCCTGCGTCCGCCGTACTTCGACGGCATCACCATGGAGCCCGGCACCATCAGCGAGATCGAAGGAGCGCGGGTCCTGGCCTTGCTCGGCAACTCGGTGACCACCGACCACATCTCACCCGCAGGATCCATCGGCGCCACCTCCCCGGCTGCGGCCTACCTGACCGAGCATGGAGCTGAGGCAGCCAACTTCAACTCCTACGGCGCCCGCCGAGGCAACCACGAGGTCATGGTGCGGGGCACCTTCGGCAACGTGCGGCTCCGGAACCTGCTCGCACCTGGCACCGAAGGTGGCTTCACCCGGCACCTCCCCGAGGGCACCCAGATGTCGATCTTCGACGCGGCCGAGGCCTACAAGGCCGAGGAGGTCCCGCTCGTGATCTTCGCCGGCCAGGAGTACGGCACCGGCTCGAGCCGTGACTGGGCTGCCAAGGGCACGGCCCTGCTTGGGGTCAAGGCCGTCATCGCCGAGAGCTTCGAGCGCATCCACCGCTCGAACCTGGTCGGCATGGGTGTGCTGCCCTTGCAGTTCTCCTCGGGTGAGAGTTTCTCGAGCTTGGGGCTGACCGGCGAAGAGGTCATCTCGATCGAGGGCCTGCTCTCGATGAACGAGGGGCAGCTGCCCAAGGAGGCACAGGTCACCGCCACGGCTACCGACGGCACGGTCACCACCTTCACCGCTCGGGTGCGCATCGACACGCCCATGGAGGTCGAGTACTACCGCCACGGCGGCATCTTGCCCTACGTGCTCCGCCAGTTGGCGGCCAAGGGCTGATCAGCGACCTTCAGGCTCGAGGTGCTCGACCAAGAGCACCTCGTCGTTGTGGAGGCCCACCCGCACCCTCGTTGAGGGTGAGAGACGTGCTGCCACATCGCTGCGCACGTCGATCTTGAGCACCGTGGCGCCGAGCAGCACGTCGAGGCGCGTGGTGCCGCCGAGGAAGCTCGAGTGCACCACGGTGGCCTCACCGTCATGGTCGGGGGTCACGGTGAGGTCCTCGGGACGGAGCAGGGCGTCGAGACGAGCCGAGGTCTCCCTCGAGGCTGAACCGGGCCGGGCGGTGCAGCGCTGACCCAAGATCACCGGCTGTCCCGCGTCGAAGCTGGCCTCGATCCTGCTCGAGACGCCAACGAACTGTGCCACGAAGGCGGTGGTCGGTCGGGCGTAGAGGGCAGCAGGCACGTCCACCTGCTCGATGCGACCGGCCCGCATGACGCACACCCGGTCGGCCATCGACAGGGCCTCCTCTTGGTCGTGGGTGACGAAGACGGTGGTGATCAAGAGGCGCTGCTGGATCGCCCGGATCTGCTCACGCAGCTCGGCGCGGACCTTGGCGTCGAGGGCCGAGAGCGGCTCGTCGAGCAAGAGCACCTGGGGCTCAATCGCCAGCGCTCGGGCCAGGGCCACCCGCTGCTGCTGGCCACCGGAGAGCTGGTGGGGGTACTTGGTCCGGTGCTCAGCCAGCCCGACCAGCTCGAGGAGCTCGTCCGCCCGGGCCTTGCGCTTCGCCCCCGACCACCGGCGCATGCGAAGCCCGAAGCCGACGTTGGCTCGCGCATCCATGTTGGGGAACAGCGAGTAGCTCTGGAACACCATCCCCATGTCCCGCTTCTGGGCCGGCAGCCGAGTGACGTCTCTCCCGCCCACGAGCACCTGGCCCTGGTCGGGCCGCTCGAAGCCAGCCAGGACTCGAAGTGCGGTGGTCTTGCCACACCCTGAGGGCCCGAGCAAGGCCACGAGCTCGCCAGGGGCGATGGTCAGCGAGAATCGATCGAGCGCCAAGGTGGCGCCGAACTGGCGCGACAGCGAGCGGAGCTCGACCCCTGCACCAGTCGGCACACTGGGGGTGTCCGTGGCAGGCATCGCTGCCTGGCCGGTCGGGGCAACGTCGGTGGCGGTGGCGTCGGGGGTCACGAGGTGGAACTCCTCTTGCGTTGTTGGAGGCGGGCGCGACTGAGGTCGACGAGCACGATGAGCGACAGCACCACCCAGACCCCCAGCAGGGTCAACATGGCGACCGCGGTGACGATGTGGCCGTTGGCCTGGGCGAACTGCTCGGTCCACACCGGCAGTGTGATCCAGCCCGCCAACGACGACATGGTGTACTCACTGAAGACGAGGGCAGTCACGAGCACCACCGAGCTGATGAGCGAGGTAGTCAGGTTCGGCAGGATCACCCGCAGCAAGGTTGAGCCCCACCGTCCCCCGAGCGACCGTGAGGCCTCCACCAAGACTTGGAGGTCCATGGCTTGCAGCCCGGACTCGACGGCACGATACGCGAACGGCATGGCTAAGACGACGTAGAACAGCGCCAAGAACCACGCGTGGTCCTTGAGGAACGGTGGGGTGACGTGCAAGACACCGAGGATCAGCACGATGGGTGGGAACACGATGGGCAGCAAGGTGGTGAACTCCACCGCTGCTAAGAGCTTGGGCACCTTGAGGTGCACGTAGACCGCGGTGGGGACCACGAGCGCCATCGAGATCACGACCGTGATCAGCGCCAACTGCAGCGAGAGTCGGAAGGCATCGGAGAACCCAATCTGTTGGTTGATGGCCCGAATCGAGTCCAGGGAGAACTGCCCAGCATCGTTCTGCAACGAGAAGATCACGCCCGCGACGAGGGGGATGATGAAGAACAAGGCGGCCAGCAGCAAGACCAGCCAGCGGAACCACGGGATGCTGAAGCGGCGCCGTTGCTTGGCCACCATCGATGCCTCGGGAGCACCTCGATCGAAGGCGAGGAGGTACTCCGCGTCAATGCTGGCGGTGTCTACCTGAGCCATCGGGTCGCCCAGCGCTGGAGCAGGAGGTAGCCACCCATGGTGACCACGAGCACGACCACCATGCCGAAGCCGATGGCGTAGCCGACGTTCTCTTGTCCGGCCACCACGTTGCCGTTCAAGAAGTCACCGATCAAGATCGGGGCCAAGGGAATGGATCCCGTGGTCAAGGCATCGGCGGTGGCGTAGGCGCTGAACCCTGAGCCGAACAGCAGCAGCATCCCGCCTGCGATCGAGGGCAACAGCACAGGGATGCCGACGTGGTACCAGTAGCGGAACATCCCGCCCCCCAGGTTCGACGTTGCCTCGCGCCAGCTCTCGCGTAGCCCACCGAGCGCAGGGGTCACGAGCAGCACCATGAGGGGAATCTGGAAGTACATGTAGATCAGCGCCACGCCGGAGAAGTTGTAGAGGTCGAAGCCGTGGTTCCACGGATTCAAGTCGACGTGCCAGCCGAAGATGGAGAAGGACCGGTTGGCCAGCCACACCGTCGCGAGGCCGGTGGCGCCATAGGCGGTGATGAAGATGAACGCGAGGTTGACGCCACCGAAGTTGGCCAGGACGCCAGAGGCAGCAGCAACGATCCGGCGGAAGACCTCGCTCTTCGAGGTGGCGATGGCGTAGGCCAAGACGACCCCCAAGATGCCAGGGATGATCGAGGTCACCGCCGCCAGCTGCAAGCTGTCGCCAAAGGCCTTGGAGTACGGAGCGTGGAACAGCAGCTTGATGTTGGCGAGGGTCCAGTTCCCAGCGTGGTCGTGGAACGCCAAGATGACCACCGCCACGATTGGTGCGGCCAAGCCGAGGGCCATGTAGAGGCTGAAGGGCGTCATCGCCAGCACGTGGACAGCCCCACGGAGCAGGCGACGGCCCAAGCCGATGGGCGCGACAGCGCCCCCGGCGCCGAGCGCTGGTGCGCTCGGGCCGGGGGCAGTGGCGTCAGGGATCGTCACGGTTGCTGTCGGTCCGGTGCTGTGACTCAGTCGGAGAAGTCGCCGACCTCGGTGCCCCAGTTGGCGAGCAGGACCTGCGCAGCGGCAGTCTGCTGGGCCTGGGAAGCCGACACCGCAGCCGGAGCGCCCTTGGCGGGAGCAGGCAGCTTGGCGGCGAACGCCTTGTTCAGGGTGCCAGCCTTGGCCATGGCGGCGTACTCGGCCGGAACGGTCAGGCCCTGGAGGAACAGGTTCTGGCCGGTGGTGGAGTACAGGTACTCCTCCCACAGACGAGCAGCGGCAGGGTTCGGGGCGTTCTTGGCGATGGCCTGGAAGTAGTCACCTTGGTAGGTGGCGTCGGTCGGCTCGATGATCTTCCAGCCCTTGACGACGGGGCTGATCTCCGAAGCCTGCAGGTAGTCCCACCAGATGACGATCGGGGTGGAGTGGTTCTGCACGGTGGCGGGGCCCGAGGTCACAGGGACGTAGTTGCCTTCCTTCTTCAGCTTCTGGAAGAAGTCGATGCCAGGCTTGATGTTGTTGACCGAACCGCCGTTGGCGATCGAGGCGGCCATGACCGCGGCGAAGGCAGCGCCGGCGTCGTTGGGGTCACCGTTGATGCCAACCTCGTTCTTGTAGATCGGGTTGAGCAGCGACTTGAACGAGGTGGGGGCAGTCTTGACGATCGAGGAGTCGTAGCCGATGGCAACGTTGCCGCCGTAGTCAGCGAACCAGTGGCCGGTGACGTCCTTGAGGGAGGTCGGGATGTTCTTCCAGGTCGCAACCTCGTAAGGGGCGAACAGCGCGTCGTTCACCGCGGCGTGGGGCAGCGAGACGTCGACGACGTCGGGACGGGTGGGCAGGTCGGCGTTGATCGCGTTGATCTCGTCCTGGCTCGAACCCTCAGGGTTGGCGTCGGTGATGTGGATTCCGTAGGCCTTGGTGAAGTCGGCCATGATGGTGCCATAGTTGGCCCAGTTGGTCGGCAGGGTGATGACGTTGAGCTGACCCTCCGCCTTGGCCGCCTTGATGAGCGCCGACATGCCGCCGCAGGCAGCCAGGCTGTTGCAGGTGCTGTAGTTGATGCTGGTCTTGGCGACCGAAGCCTCAGCCGAAGCCGAGACCGCGACGCTGGCGCCGAGCAGGCCGGCGACGGTGACGCCGGAAAGCACGGTGGCCTTCATCTTGTTGAGTGACAATGCACTACCTCCGCTAGGTGTTGGGCTGCCGCCGTGGCGACCCGGGTGCAACCTAACGAGGCAAGGTGTTCTCGAGGTGAGGCTGGAGCCAACCTCTGGTGGCACCCATGGCAGGTGGCCGACGGTTCAGTGACAACTGCGCGCCAGAGGGATGGACGAGCCACGGCGGGTGGCGCATCCTCCCTGCTCAGGCGGTGTTGACGACCCGAAAGCCCTCAGCGAGATGACCCTCCTCGAGCCCTGCAGCTCGGGCTTGGCTCTCGCCCCAGGTTCGCAGGAGCTGCTCGAGGTGCTCGCCTTCGCCAACTTGGCTCTGGTGGCAGCGCAGTGCAGCCAACTTGGACCCAAACGCGTGGGTGGTGTCAACCACGATCGTCGGTGCGCTCGCCGCCATCACCCAGACCTCTGGCACGGTGTGGGGCTCGAGGCCTTCTGCCATCAGCACCTTGTGGGCGTGGTGGTTGCGGGCGTCGGGGTAGACCGCCCTGATGGCGGCCTCACCGGCGGCGAGGTGGTCGGGGTGCGAGCCGTAGATGCGCTCCCAGTTGCGCTCTGGACTCTGGCAGATCACCCGATCAGGTCGCACCTGGCGGATGACCCTCGAGAGGTCCCTGCGCAGGGCAATGGTGGGCTCAACTTCGCCATCGGGGTAGCCCAGGAACACCACGTGGTGCACGCCGACAGCGGCGGCTGCAGCACGCTGCTCGCGCTGGCGGATCTCTGCAATCTCGGCGGCCGTTTGGTGCGGGTCCGAGGACCCCGCATCACCGTTGGTGACGATGCAGTAGCTGACCTCGATCCCCGCATCGGTCAGCACCTTGACCGTGCCTGCTGCACCGAAGTCCACGTCATCTGGGTGGGCCGTGATCACGAGCACCCGCCGCGCCGAGTCCTCGGGGCTCCACCTTGCGGGGTTAGCGACGTCCACGGCTGCGCCCGCTCTTCGGACGACCCCGGCCCTTGAAGCCCGCAGCGGTCACCGCGGGCTTGGCGGCGGCCGGCTTGAGCACCGACTCCTCCCAGGTGGGCTCGAAGCTGGCGAGGTCCTTCAGCCGAACGTCGTTGGAGAAGATCTCGACGATGGGGAGCTGCAGCCCAATCTTGCGCTGCAGTTGCTCGGCCTCGACCACCTGGTTCCACAGCAGCAACGAGACCACCATGCCCTTGGACCCAGCTCGAGCGGTGCGTCCCGAGCGGTGCAGGTAGGCCTTGTGGTCCTCGGGCGGGTCGTAGTGGATCACGACGTCGACTGCATCGATGTGGATGCCACGGGCAGCCACGTCGGTGGCAACGAGCACGGGCAGCCGACCAGCGCCGAACTCGGTGAGGGTGCGCTCGCGCTGGGACTGGCGAAGGTCGCCGTGGATCGCACCCGCCTTCACCCCGTCGCGGGTCAACTGCTCGACCAGGCGATCTGCTCCGCGCTTGGTGCGCACGAACAGCAGCGACTTCTCATTGGCCGAGGCAATGGAGGCTGCGACCTGGACCTTGTCCATCTGGTGGATCTGGAGGAAGCGGTGCTCCATGTTCTGCACCGTCTGGGAATCCGACGCCACCTCGTGGAAGACCGGATCCACCATGTGCTTCTTGACCAGGCGGTCGACCGCTCCGTCCAAGGTGGCGCTGAACAGCAGCGTCTGGTGACTCGAGTCCAAGCGGCGTAGCACCCACTCGACTTGGGGCATGAAGCCCATGTCGGCCATGCGGTCGGCCTCGTCGAGCACGAGCGTCTCGAGCTGAGAAACATCGACCTCGCCTCGGTCACCGAGGTCGATGAGCCGACCAGGAGTGGCGATGATGATCTCAATGCCCTTGCGGGTCTTGCGAATCTGGCGCTCGATGTCGGTGCCGCCGTAGACCGCCAGCACTCGGAGTCCAAGCCGCTCCGCCAAGGGAGCGACGACGTCATGCACCTGCAGGGCGAGCTCGCGGGTCGGCACGAGCATGAGCGCTCGCGGACGCGCTGGGTGCCCAGGCAGCTGCCGCAAGGCGCCGCCTCCGGCGGGCGTCAGCGACTCCATGGTGCGCTGCAGCAACGGCACCGAGAAGGCCAGCGTCTTGCCCGAACCCGTCTTGGCCTTACCGCAGACGTCGCGACCGGCCAGCGCATCGGCAACGGTCAGCGCTTGGATCGGGAACGCCGTCTCGATGCCCGAGGCCTTGAGCGCCTCAACGAGTGCCGGCGCGACCCCGAGGGAGGCGAAGGTCACCTCGGACTGCAGCATCGCTGCTTCCTCGTTGATCGCACCCTCGTTGCTGGCTGCCTCGTCGGCATCGGTGATGGTCTGGACCATCTGCTCGGCGTCCGCGCCGAACTCAGGGGACATGCTCATGAACTTCTCTCTGGTCAGGTGGGCCCACTGCACCAAGAGACGTTGCAGGCCCTGGCGTCGACGGAGTGTCGAACGCGCCTTTGAGTCTACCTGCGGGGCCTGCACGAGGCCACTACCTGCGGCGATGCCCCATCCCAGCCTCTAACCTGAGCCCACCTGCGACCGAGGAGCATCCATGGCACGACTCGAAGTTGGCACCACCGCCCCGGCGTTCACCTTGGTGAACCAGGACGAGCAGAAGGTGTCCCTGAAGGACTTCAAGGGACGTTCGGTGGTGGTGTACTTCTACCCCGCCGACGACACCCCGGGCTGCACCAAGGAAGCCTGCCAGTTCAACGACCAGTTGAAGGCCTTCGAAGCACTTGGCATCGAGGTCATCGGCATCTCACCGGACAAGGCCGACAAGCACGTCAAGTTCCGGACCAAGTACGGCCTCGAGTTCCAGCTGCTCAGCGACCCCGAGCACAAGGTGATGGAAGCCTACGGCGCCTGGGGGGAGAAGACGATGTACGGCAAGAAGACCGTCGGCACCATCCGCTCGACCTTCCTCATCGACCCAAAGGGCAAGATCGCGCACTGCTGGTACAACGTGCGAGCCGATGGGCACGCCGCCAAGGTGGCCGAGGTGGCCGCCTCGCTCTAAGCCCCCGTGGAGCTGTCTTCGTGGCGCATGCCCCGGAAGCGGTGGACGTAGAACACCACGAGCACCACCAAGATGCCAGCAGCAGCGAGGTACCCAGCCCAGCTGAAGCCCTTCAGCGCGGACTCGTAGGTGTCGGCGGCGTGGTAGCCGATGGTGACGAGCACCGAGCACCACACGATGATCCCGATGGTTGAGTACAAGAAGAACTGCACCACGTTCATCTCAGCGATGCCGGCCACGAGCGAGATGAAGGCCCGGATGATCGGGATGACGCGTGCGACGAGCACTGCGATCGGACCCCGCTTGGCGAACCACGCGTCGGACTTGTCGAGGTCCTTGTGGCTCAACAGGACGTACTTACCCCATCGGTCCACCACCGTGCGCCCAGCGGTACGCCCCACCACGTAGGCGATGGAGGAACCCACGAGTTCACCGAGCACCGCCACGATGATGACGAGCACGAGGTCAAGGTGCTTATGGGTCCCAGAGGTGGCGAAGGCAGTCGAGCACAGTGCTCCGCCCAGCCCGAGGACAACCTCGGAGGGAATGGGGATGCAGGCCGCCTCGGCCATCGTCAAGAGGAAGACTGCGATGTAGCCGTAGGTCTGGAGGAAGTTCGTGAAGGCGTGCACGGATCAGGTCTAGCCGATTCTGGGAGCGAGGTTTGGGTTTCCCCTCACCGCTGGTGCAACGGACAGAGGTAGGTGGTCCTCGATCCCACCTGTGCCCGGACGAGTTCAACCCCACACCTTGGGCAGCGACCACCGCGATGTCGCTCGGGTTGGAGGTCACCTCGATGCGAGCCGCCACGGGCGGCGAGCTCGACCAGCGTTTCGCTGATGGCTCGAGCCAGCCGCTCGAGCTCCGCACGGTTGAGGCCAGCGGCGGGACGACGAGGGTCGAGGCCCCCTCGGTAGCAGACATCGTCGACGAGCAAGTTCCCGAGTCCAGCGATCCGATGCTGGTCGAGGAGGCGAGCCTTGAGCGCAACGACGCTGTGACTCCCACTCCCGAGCGCGCTGGCCAGCTCGTCGAGGTTGATGGTGGCAGCGTCTGGTCCGAGGGCACCGAGGTCAGCCAGGAGCGTGGCCCGAGCCATGCGACGAGGGTCGTGCAGCTCGACCACCGCACCATCGGTCATGGTGAGACGCAGGCGCACATGGGGGCCTGACTGAATCGTCGAGCCGAACTCGAGCCGATCGAACACCGGACTCCCGTTGACGATCAGGCTGCCGGTCATGCCGAAGTGCAGCCCGACCTCCAGCCCATCGGCGTCGATAATGAGGTGCTTGCCGTGGCGAGTGAGGCCAGTCAGCCGGCGACCAATGAGCGGACAGGTGCTCGATGCGGGGTGAGCACAGACCATGGCGTCCGCGGTGACCTCGAGAACCTCGTGGCCGAGCAAGGGCAGGAGCGCACGACGGTAGGCCTCGACCTCGAGCAGCTCAGGCATGGCCGCACGGTAGCGGTGTGCACCGGGTCGGCGTGCCTTCGGTAGGGTTGGCACGTGCCACCAGAGAAGCCGCAAT
>CAINFA010000238.1 GCA_903847955.1 uncultured Actinomycetes bacterium | reverse complement strand
GTGCCGACCGCCAAGGTCAGGTTGCCGGTGAACCCATTGGCCGATCCGCCCTGGACGTAGGTGAAGGCGATCGAGCCGCCAAGCGTCACCCCATCGCCCAGGCTGAGCGGCGTAGTCCCAGTCGAAGCGGTGAGGGTGCCCGCCAAGCTGCCAGCGTTGTCGGTGAGCGAACCCGTCACCGCCAGGTTGCCGACGGTACCGAGCGGCAGCTGCACTGGGTTGGTGGTTGACCCAGCAGACAGCGACCAGTTGCTGGCATCGGTGTAGGCCACCGACACCGGCAGCGAGATCGACCCGATCGAGAGGGTGGCCGAGCCCGCCAAGCTGACCGACTTGGTCGCCCCGGCGTAGCTGAAGCCAAGGGAGCCCGCCAGGCTCACACCATCACCCAGGTTGAGCGGGGAGGTCCCGGTGGAGGCGGTGAAGCTGCCCGAGAGGGTGCCCGCCGAGTCGCTCAACGAACCGGTGCCGCTCAGCGTGCCAGCGGTGCCGAGGCCCACCTGGACGGGGTTGGCGGCCGTGCCGAGGGCCAGCGACCAGGTCGAGGCATTGGTGTAGCTGAGGGTGGTGGGAATGACCAGGCTGCCTGCGGTGACGGTCAAGCTGCCCGTCAATGCCGCACTCGAGGCCGTGGGGTTGTAGGTGTAGCTGGCCGATCCGGCCAGATGCAGGCCGCCACCGAGGCTGAAGCCCGCGGTTGGCGTGGCGGCGGCAATGGTGCCTGCCACCGTGCCAGCGGTGTCAATCAAGGAGCCCGAGACTGTCAGGCTGCCCAAGGTCCCGAGCGGGAGCGTGCCCCCGAGGTCGATCTCCCAGTCCTGGGTGTCGGAGATCTCAAAGCCGGTGGCGGCCAGGGTGGTCGTGCCGATGGTGATCCCCACCGACCCGTTCAGCACCGGTGAGGTAGAGGTGGGGTTGTAGGTGAACGAGAGGCTGCTCGTCATGGTCACCCCACCACCGAGGCTGAGCCCCGAGGGGCCACTCCCGAAGGCAACGGTTCCCCCAATGGTGCCGCTCGTATCGGTGATGGACCCCGAGGCCAGCAGGTTGCCCGCACTGCCGAAGGGGATGGCATCTGGGCTGGTGGGTGTACCAAAGGACAGCGACCAGTTCGAGCTGTTGGTGTAGGTCAGCACCGGGCTGACGGTGAGCGAGCCAATCGAGGCGGTGAAGGCACCGCTGAAGGTGGGAGCCAGCCCGGTCGAGGTGAGGCCGAAGGAGAACTCGCCCGAGATCTGCACGCCATCACCGAGCAGGAGTCCATCGGTGGGGGTGGCGGCGGTGAAGCTCCCCGAGAGGTTGCCCGCTGCATCGGTGATCGAGCCGGTCACGCTCAGCGCCACGCTGCCCAAGCCGAGGGTCGCGCCCTGCAAGGTGGCGGTCCAATCGCTGGAGTCGGTGTAGCTCAAGGCCACCGTGGCGGTGAGCCCATCGAAGGCTGCGGTGGCGGTGCCGGTCCAGGGCCCATTGGTCGACCCGGTGACCGAGATGTTCGACAGGGTGAGGCCCGGGAAGGTCAGCGTCACCGGCGGCGCCGTGCCGGGCTTCTTCACCGCACCATGCTGCGGCACCGCCACCACCGGGGCCGAGGCCTGCGCCAGGTGGACGGCGGCGTGGACGGGACGTGCGGGGGCGGCCAAGGTGCCTGAGATGACCTTGGAGGAAGGGACCGTCGGGGTCGAGGCGGTGCTCTTCTTGCCCTGTCCCGCTGGGGAGGAGGCGTTGGTGGTGGCGATCTGCAGCGCCGGCGTTCCTGGCTTGACGATGTTCACCAGTGCGAAGTTGGCCCCCTTGGCCGAGCCATCGTTGGTGACGGCCTCGACGCCCACC
>CAINFA010000237.1 GCA_903847955.1 uncultured Actinomycetes bacterium | reverse complement strand
CAAGGGTACGAGGAGGTCGAAGAGCCAGGTCCGCCACCGTACGAGCGCTGCGAAGGCGAGGTCGTGTCCAGCGAGTCGCTCTGCGTACCGCAGGGGGGACCGCAGGAACGCCAGCACCTCGACGATGGCCAGGAGTCCCCAGATGGCGCCAAGCCCTGGGCGTGCCGCCGAACGGGCCACGAGCAGGCCCGACCCACTCATGAGACCCATCGCGCACAGCGCGCCGAGGAGACCGAGCCCACTCACCCACGCGAGGTTGGCGCCACCTGCGCCACCGCGTCGGTGGAGCGTCCTGAGCTTGCTCATCGCACCAGGCCCGTGGTGGTCGGGAGGACGACCGTCCTCGATGCGCCGGCATCGAACAGCGGCGCCCGGTGGCTGCACCAGACGATGGTGCGGTCCGCCAGGGCAGGAACGAATCGCTGGCGGAGCACCCCTACCGTGGAGGCGTCGAGGTGCGCCGTCACCTCATCGAGGAGGACCAGCTCGGCGCCGCTCACGAGCGCCCGGGCCATGCCCAGCCGAGCGGCCTCGCCGGCGCTGAGCGCTGCACCGCCGTCGCCAATGCGGGCCTCGAGCCCTTCACGGAGCGCGGCCTCCAGCGCCTCGAGGTCGACCAGATGGAGGGCGCGGCGAAGCTCGGCGTCAGTGGCGTTGGGTCGGCCGAGCCGGAGGTTCTCGGCCAGGGTGCCCGAGAAGACGTGGGGGAACTGTGGCACGAAGGCGCATCGCAGGCCTGGCAGCGCTGAGCGTGCGCCGTTGGTGGGATGCAGGAACCCGGCCAAGAGTTCGAGGATGGTGGTCTTGCCCGCCCCTGAGGGGCCGACCAGCTCGACCCGGTCACCCTGACGGATCTCGAGCGTCAGCGGGCCGACCGAGGTTGGCGTGCGGTCCACGGTGACCGCGTGGAGCTCGACCAAGCGCTCGGCGAAGTGAGCTTGGGTGACCTCGGGGGTTGCGTCGATGAGGGTGAAGAGGCGTTCCGCTGCTGCTCGAGCCGTTCCTGCGGCATGGAACTCAGCGCCGAGACGGCGCACGGGGCCGAACAGCTCGGGTGCGACGAGCAGGACCCCGAGGGCGACCTCGAGCGACATCGAGCCGTCGAGGAGGCGGAAGCCCAACACCATCGCCACGAGGCCCACGCCAACCCCGGAGAGGAACTCGAGCGCCAGCGCCGAGCGAAACGCCACCTTGAGCGCGGCCATCGTGGTCCGACGGAACTGTTCAGCCGCCCCCGCCACCTCGCGCCGACCATGCTCGACCGCCCCGTAGGCCCGGAGCGTGGTCAAGCCATCGATGAGCTCGTAGAAGCGAGCCGACAGGGCGCCCAGGCTCCGCCACTGCCGAGCGTTGAGCCGATCAGATTGCCGCCCGACGAGCACCATGACGAATGGCAGAACCCCAACCAAGCCGAGCAGCAACAGGCCTGAGATGGGGTCGGTGGCCAAGGCCCAGCCGACCACAAGGAGAGGGATCACCGCAGCTTGGAGCAAGGACGGCAAGTACCGACTGAAGTAGGACTCGAGGGCCTCCACGCCCTTGGTGGCCGTGGTGGTGAGCTCGCCGGTGGAGTTCATGCCAGCTGCTGCCCCACGCTCGATGCTCACGAGCATGGCCCGTTGGAGTCGACCTGCCACCCCGGTGGAGATCGAGGTCGTCACGAGCTCTTGGGCGCCGAGGGCGATAGCTCGCACGGCGAGGGCGCCGACGAGCACGACGACGGCCGGGAGGAGCTGGCGAGGTGCCGTCCGGTGCTCGACGGACTGCGCCAGGATGGACGCCAAGGCCAACATCTGGACGACGACGGTGGTCGCACTGAGCACACCGAGCGCCACCGCGCCGACCAGTGGCCACCGATTGGGGGTGTACTGCGTCAGCAGCCGACGGTCGAGAGGACCGAGCCGAAACGGCGAGGATCCTGTCGTCGCCCCACTCATCGGACCTGCGCCGCACCGCTGTTCGACCAGTGCCGAGGACGATGGAGCACATCTCCAGCCTACTGGTGGCTGCTCCTCGGCCCACGGGCGAACGATCTTCAGCGCAGTGGCTATGGTTAGCCTCAAGCGCTTGGAGGTTCGATGGCTACCAGCAGCACTCCGTTCCCCGCCGGTGCCATCGACGCCATTCCGTCAATGCTGGCCGCCATCAACGTTGATGGCACCGTGGGCGCAACGAATGCTGCTTGGAGGCGGGCCTTTGGAGGGTTCGGTCTCGACCGCAGCGAGTTCGATGTAGGGGCTGATGTCTGGAAGCTCATCGAACTCACCGCGGCCCGCTTCGGCGATCAAGACGCCGTGCCGAGGATCATCGAAGCCATCAAGCGAGCCATGGCGCAAGAGGAGTTCGTCCCCGACGTTGCCTTCGCTCGGAACCAAGGCGAGGTTCGGCAGACCTGGCGACTCGTCGTCCACCCCATCGCTGGCGGAGCGGGAAGCTTCGTGGCCATGATCACCGAGACGACCACCGCCAGCGAGCTGGCCGAACGCATGGCCAATGCCGGCAGCGTCGACTCGGTGACAGGACTCCCTCAGCCGGAGCGGTGGCTGGACGAGTTGTCGAGCCTGATTCGATCCATGCCGGCTCCGGGCAGCCTCGCTGTGGTGGTGGTGGAGCTGCTCGGCTTCGAGCGTGTGCAGTCGCTCCTCGGCCTGCCCAAAGTGCGAGAGGCCGTGGCGGTCGTGGCCTTTCGGCTCGACGGCCTTGACGGCCGGAACCTGATGTCCACCCGGCTGGCGCCCTACCGATTCGCCCTCACCGTGGAGCAGGCAGACGATGGGGGCCGGCGGATGGCGGACTTCGTGCGCAGGGCATGTGAGGTGGAGGTGATCATCGGCACCCTGGCGCTCAAGATTCCCGTCGCCGTTGGCGTGGCGGCCAACGTGAGCCCCTTCGACCTCCCTGCCTCGCTGCTCGAGCGTGCCACGACAGCCATGGCCGACGACGCTGCGCTCCGGCCCACCGCGGTGACCACCATTCGGCGCTTGGACTCCGACGTCACCTACTGACCAGTATCACAGCAGCAGCAGTGCACACGTGTGAAGGTGGAGAGATGGAGCGAGGATCAGCGATGAGCTTGGGAGAGCTGGCACTCGAGCATCTCCCGTCGATGGCCATCATCGTCGACCGTGCCGGTCGGGTGGTGACGACCAACCACACCTGGAGGCAGTACTTCGCCTCGATCGGCGTCGATGAGGCCCACTACCTCGAGGGTAGTGACTACCGCACGTTGTGCCGCGGGGCGGTGGCCTTCGGTGTGGTGGGGTGGATCCAGGTCATCGACGCCATCGACGCCATCTGCGCAGGCGACACCATCCGCCAGGAAGTGGAGTTCGCCACCGCGCTCAAGGGTCACATCGACGCATTCCACGTGTCGATGGTGGCGCTGCCCGACGGGGAGCACGTCGTGATCTCCACTCGATTCGCGTCGGCTGCCGATTGGGCGATCAGCGACACGGGGCAACTGGTGCTGCTCGACCCCATCGGAGGTCCTGAGGCAGAGGAGCAATGGGAGCTCGAGCTCGCCGATGCGCTTCGGATGCTCCCTCCTGCTGGCACGGTAGCGGTGGTGGCGGTCAACCTCGTCGACTTCGCCACCGTCGCGCACCAGCTCGGCCCGGCAGCGGCGCACGAAGCCATGCGGGCCTACGCCCGCCGGCTGCAGCTCCTCGGCGGTGCGGGTGCCTTGGTTCGACGAGGTGGTCCGGCATCCCTGGAACTCGCCATCATCCATGCCAGCGATACCGATCGGCTGGCGGAGGTGATCGGCGACGCGATGTCGGTCGATCTCGTGATCGGCACCGTCGTCTTGTCGGTGCCTGCAGCAGTCGGGGTGGCGGTGAACGCCGAGGGCTTCGTGCTGCCGGTGAACATCGTGCACCAGGCGCGCACCTTGGCCTCCGACGAAGAGCACCGGCTTCACGACGCCTCCAGCACCATCCGCTCGCTCGCCGACGCGGCGCTCGGCTGACGTAGCGCCCGCTCTCCCGCTACCCTTCGGCGATGCCCACTGCTGATGACGTCGCTCGCTTCGGAGCACCTCTCGCCAACAGGCTCGCGTTGACCACCTCGTGCCGAGTCACCGATGCCATCGAGAAGGTTGAAGGGGCCGGCAGCTTCACCACGGTGGGGGAGGTCGAGGTCCAGGTCATGCACAACGGCGTCGTCGTCGAGCGAGATGGCTACCTCGGCCCGTGGCAGAGCGAAGTGATCGCTCGATTGGAAGGGCACCACGAGCCCCAAGAGGAGCTGGTCTTCCACGCCATCGTCGAACGGCTGGCGAGCACGGGCGGCGGCCACGGCATGGTCGAGCTCGGCGCCTGGTGGGCGTACTACTTGCTGTGGTTCAAGCACCGCTTCCCGGCGGCGGTGGCCATTGGCGTCGAGCCAGACCTGCCCTTCCTCGAGCTTGGTCGTCGGAACGCTTCGCTGAATAGCCTCGAGCTCGACCTGGTGCACGGTGTGGTCGGCCCTACGCCTGGTACGCCGATGGCGTTCCGAGCGGCTTCGGACTTCGAGCTCCACGAGGTTGAGCAGTACAGCCTGTCCCAGCTGCTCGAGCGAGCAGGTCTCGAACGGTTCGACGTGGTGCTCGCCGATATCCAAGGCGCCGAGCACGACCTCGTGGCGACGAGCGCAGCCATGCTGGCCGAGGGCAAGGTGCGGTTCTTGGTGGTGTCGACCCACGACCTCGATTTCTCCGGCCGGGCGACCACGCACCAGGAAATCTGCGCACAGCTGCTCGACCTCGGAGGGCACCTCATCGCCGAGCACTCGGTGAGCGAGTCGTTCAGCGGCGATGGGCTCGTGGCGGTCAGCTTCGATCCGTCCGACGCGGACTTCACCGTGGAGATCCCCTACGCCAGGTCCAAGGACTCGGTGGTGGGGGAGTGGGAACCTCGGTTGCAGGCGGCGCTCGATGCACTGACGGAGCGCTCCGTGCACCACGTTGCAGGGGTGGACCACCCCGAAGGGTGACGGTGAGTCGGCCTGTAGGCGGGGTTCTGTCCTCCCCCGTGGGGGATGGGTAGCCATCCATCTATGCGGCCCACCTCAGCGCTGCCAGGTGGCCCTGGCGAACGAGCAGCTCTTACGCCGACTTGGCCTTGCTCCGGATGGGGTTTGCCGAGCCGATGCCGTCGCCGGCACCGCTGGTGCGCTCTTACCGCACCGTTTCACCCTCACCTGTGCAGGTTGCCCTGCCATCGGCGGTCTGTTCTCTGTGGCACTGTCCTGCGGGTCACCCCGACTCGCCGTTAGCGAGCATCCTGCTCTGCGGAGCCCCGACCTTCCTCAGGCCGATCCCAGCATGCTGGTCCGACCCGCGGCTACCCAGCCGACTCACCGTCACCCTCAGTCTGACAGGTTCGAGCCGAACTGGTCGTGGGCTGCGTCGAGCAAGGCATCTCTCGCCCTCGGGTCGGCCGCCTTGGTGATGAGTTCGAGTGCCTGGGCGTGGTCGGAGCGTCCGACCAGTTCGGCGCTGCCGTGCTCGGTGACGATGGCGGAGTGCTGGAAGCTGCACACGGGGCTGTGGAGGGCCTCGACGATGCACGAGGTGGCGGTTGGCTCGAAGAAGGACCGCAGGGCGATGATGGCGTGCCCGCCGCGACTGTGCAGCGCCCCGATCACGAAGTCGGGCTGGCCCCCAAAGCCCGAGTAGATCGAGCCACGGACGAACATGGCGTTCGCCTGCGCGTGGAGGTCGACTTCGAGGGCGGTGTTGATCGAGCAGAACCCGTCGATGCCTGCGATTCGCCCTGGATCGTTGACCACCTCGGTGCGCCGCACCTCCAGTCGCTCGGTGGCGGCGATCCATTGGTAGAGCTCCTCGCTGCCGAAGAGGAAGGACGCGGTGATGGGGGCCGAGCGGTCGAGCGCACCGGCGTGGTCGAGCGCCATGATGCCGTCGCTGGCGAGTTCGGTCCACACCTTGAGCCCTCGGCGGTCGTGCAGGCTCGATGCGGCGGCATCTGGGAGCTGGCCGATCCCGAGCTGCACGGTGGCGCCATTGCCGACGTGGTGCGCCACGTTGGCGCCGATCGCACCCGCCCGCTCGTCGGGCGTCCCACAGCTGATGGCTTCGAGCGGGCGGTCGACGCTGACCGCGAGGTCGATGCACTCGACGTCGATCAACGCATCACCTTTGGTGTGGGGCATCTGAGGGTTGAACTCGGCAACCACGAGCCCCCCTCGGGCCCGCACCTGCTCGATGGCGGCGGGCAAGATGTTGACCTCGATCCCAAGGGAGACCACCCCGTCTCGTGGGGGCGAGGTCTGGATGCACACGACGTCGGGCGGCCTCGTGGTGGAGAACAGCCGAGGGACGAGTGAGAGCCGGACGGGGAGGTAGGTGAGGTTGTCATGGCGGCGGAACCCCGGTCCAATGAAGGGCGTCTCCAAGGTGATGCCTGGCCGGGTAGGCCACGTGCCACGGGCGTTGAGCACGAAGAGGGTGGCCGTGGGCAAGGTGGCATCGATGAGCTCCACCAAGCTGCTCGGCGTCGCGGCGTTGCCGCCGACGACCACTCGCGGGTTCACCCGCTCGAGGGCCTCGAGGGCTGCTGCCACCTGGGCGTGGGTCACCATCCGCATCGCTCAGTCACCTACCCGGCCATCGATGGCCTCTCGGAGCAGGTCGGCGTGTCCGAGGTGCCGGGCGTACTCCTCGATGAGGTGGACGGCGATGAAGCGGAGGTTGACGGGTGCTCCCCGACGGAGCCCCTTCGCCCGGGCGTCGAGGGAATGGCCGGTGGCGAGGATCTTGGACGAAGCGATGACCTCGAGGTGCAGGGCGAGATCCGTCGCCGGGTCTCCCTCGTCGTCGAAGTCACCGTCGGGGTTCTCCGCACAGTAGATCGAGGTGTCTGGTCCTCCGGCGAAGCAGATGGCGAACCAGTAGTGCTCGACCTCTGTCAGATGCCGAAGCAACCCGAGCAGGCTCAGGTTGGACACGAGGGGTCGTCGTCGGAGCGCTGCATCGTCGAGGTCGGCGCACTTGAGCAGCAAGGAGGCCCGGTAGTAGTCGAGCATGGACCACAGCACGGCTTGCTCATCGCCCTCGAGGGTCGGCTCGGTGCGCTCGATGCTGGCTGCGGACAGGAGCATGCAAGGAGCCTAGGACGTGGTGTCGCGCCTCGATAGGCTTCGCTCCATGGACGCTGCTGCTCCCACGCTGTCCATCGCCCAGTTCTACGCCGCAATCGAG
The DNA here is from genome assembly GCA_903847955.1 of uncultured Actinomycetes bacterium. Lineage (GTDB taxonomy): Bacteria > Actinomycetota > Acidimicrobiia > Acidimicrobiales > RAAP-2 > CAINFA01. The sequence continues at coordinate 4,855 of CAINFA010000237.1, read as the reverse complement.
GCGGCGCTGGCCCAGACCATCGGCCAGCACGGGCCGTTGTGGGTGGAGGGAGAGATCTCCAAGATCGCGGTGGTCAATGGGCACTGCTACATCGACCTGATCGATCCCACCGACCGCACCAAGGGCGCCGGGGTGCTCGGGGTGAAGTGCTGGAAGACGAAGTGGGGATCGGTGCGAGCGGCGTTGGAGGGCGTGGGCGTCACCTTGGAGGTGGGGATGACCATCAAGGTGCGCGGCCGGGTCGACCTCTACCGACCCCGTGGCAACCTCAGCCTCATCGTCGACGAGGTCGACGTCACCGCGCTCTTGGGGCAGCTCGAGCTCGAGCGTCGAGACCTCCTCGACCGACTCGGGCGCGAAGGGCTCCTCGGTGCCAATGCGCAACGGCCCCTGCCCATCGTGCCGCTGCGCATCGGTCTCGTCGCCTCTCCGATGACCGAAGGGTGCAAGGACTTCCTCGGGCAACTCGAGCGATCGCCGTTCAGTTTCGAAGTGCTGCTCGTGCCGAGCTCGGTGCAAGGAGCGGCTGCGCCGCTCGAGTTGTGCGCTGCCCTCGACACCCTGGCCGGGCTCGACCGGCCCGTCGACGTGGTGGTGGTCGTCCGAGGTGGCGGAGCGCGAGCTGACCTGCGCTGCTTCGACGACGAGCACCTGGCCAGGCGCATCGCCACCATGGCCGTACCGGTGTGGACCGGCATTGGCCACACTGGGGACGAGTCGGTGGCCGACCTCGTGGCCCACCGCAGGCACATCACCCCCACCGCGTGTGGTGTGGCACTCGTCGAGCAGGTGGCGAGGTACTGGGCTGAGGTCGATGGTGCCGTGGCCCGTCTCTCCGCTCGGGCCCCTGCGTTGCTCACCGCGCGGCTCGCCGAGCTCCAGCATCGACGCGTGGCGCTCACCCTGGGTGCTGCGGGCGAGCTCCGAGCCCGGCGGGACCACCTCGCCGCCCTCGGAGCCAAGGCTGCCGGTACCTCGGGATCGGTCGTCTACCAGTCCCATCGGCACCTCCTGGCGCGCATCGCGCGCCTAGCCCCTGCTGCGCAGCGGCAGGTTGACTGGGCGGCAGAACAGCAGCGGGCACGACGTGCAGTGCTCGACGCCTACGACGTCACTCGCCAACTTGAGCGCGGCTACAGCCTGACCTACGACGAGCACGGACGACTGCTTCGAGGCGTCGAGACGCTCCGAGCGAGCTCGTCGCTCACGACCCGAACCGCCCACGGTACGGTGACCTCAACGGTCACCGACGTCCAACCTGACCCCTTGGAGGAGCAGCGATGAACACCAGCGCCAATGCTGGGCCGGTCAGCGAGCTGACCTACGCCCAAGCCAGTGCCGAGCTCGACGCCATCGTCGCCTTCTTCGAAGGTCGAGAGGTCGACGTCGACCAGCTCGTGGAGCGCCTCGAGCGGGCAGAGCAGCTCTTCAGCGAGCTGGATCGCCGGCTCCGGCAGGTCAAGACCCAAGTCGACGAGTTGGCGCCGAGGCTCTTGGTCAGCGCTGAGGCCGCCACGCTCGACGTTGATCCCGACACGGGGGAGATCAAGTGACCTCACAGGACCGCTACTACTTCCGCCAACTGCTCGCCGGTCGGGACTTCGCCCGTCAGGACCCGGTGGCCAAGCAGATGGTCAACTTCGTCTACGCCATCGGCGACCGCGAGCGAGGTGAAGCCGTGCTCGTCGACCCGGCCTACGGCGCGGCTGAGCTGCTGGGGCTCCTCGAGGCCGACTCCATGGCCTGCGTGGGTGCCATCGCCACCCACTACCACCCCGACCACGTCGGTGGCTCCCTCGCGGGGCACTCCATTGAGGGCATCACGGCACTGTTGGGGTTGGTCGACGTCCCCATTCACGTCCAAGCCGCTGAGGTCCCGTGGGTCGAGCGCACGACGGGGGTCAGCGCCGAGCTGGTGGGGCACGAACCCGGGGACGTGGTGATGGTCGGCGAGGTGCCCGTGACCCTCGTGCACACCCCGGGCCACACCCCGGGGAGCCAGTGCCTCTTGGTGGAGTCGTGCCTCATCTCTGGCGACACCTTGTTCCTCGAGGGGTGCGGCCGCACCGACCTCCCGGGCAGCGACCCGGCGGAGATGTACCGGTCGCTAACCGAGCGGTTGGCGGCCATCCCTGACGGCACCATGGTGTTCCCGGGCCACCTGTACTCCGAGGCCGCCAGTCAAACCATGGGGACCACCCGGACCACCAACTACGTCTTCGCCCCTCGCTCCCAAGACGCGTGGCTGGCCGCGTTCGGCCGATGACCGCACTCGAACTCGACGGCTCGGTCGTCATCGTCGGTGCATCGCTCGCAGGTCTTCGGTGTGCTCGAGGTCTGCGGTCTCAAGGGTTCACCGGACGGATCGAGCTCGTCGGTGCCGAAGACCGCCTTCCCTACGACCGCCCGCCACTGTCCAAGCAGGTGCTCTCAGGAGCCTGGGACCTCGACCGCACGACGCTGCTCACCGCCGACGACGCAACCGCCGAGGGGCTCACCTTCCACCTCGGCGTCCCAGCCACCAGCCTCGATGCCGAGGCTGGTGTGGTGAACCTGGCTGACGGTCGACGCGTGCAGGGGGATCGAGTGGTCATCGCCACTGGCGCCAGCCCACGCCTCCTCCCAGGCACCGAGGACGCGAACCACGTGATCTACCTCCGCACCGCTGCCGACGGTCGTGCGCTCCGTCAACGCTTGGCAACGGCTCCGGCGTCGGCTCGGGTGGTCATCGTGGGCGCCGGCTTCATTGGCGCCGAGGTTGCCACGGCCGCGAGGGCCTTGGGTCACGACGTCGTGGTGCTCGAGGCGCTCGAGGTGCCGCTATCGCCCATCTTGGGTCGTGCCGTTGGCGCCATCTGTGGCGCCCTGCATGCTCGAGGCGGGGTCGAGCTGCGCACGGGCGCACAGGTGGAGCGGATCGAGGCCCCCACGGGCGTCCAAGGGTCGGGACCCTCTGGCTCGGTGGTGCTCGCCGGGGGCGAGCGCCTCGAGGCTGATGTGTTGGTGGTTGGTGTGGGTGTCCTGCCCGCCACTGGATGGCTCGAGGGCTCGGGGCTCGAACTCGACCGCGGGCTCGTGGTCGATGGCGCCTTGTTCGCCACCGAGACGGTGCTCGGCATCGGGGACGTCGCAGCCTTCGATTGGCATCACCTCGGCACGGTGACCCGCACGAGGATCGAGCACTGGCAGGTGGCAGCCGACCACGGCGCCTTCGCCGCCAAGGCCATGCTCCAGGGTCGAGCCCACACCGAGCCGATCTCGATCGTGCCCTACTTCTGGTCGGACCAGTACGGGGTCAAGCTCCAGATGCTCGGACGCCCGCTGCCCGACGATGAGGTGGTGCTCATCGACGTCGAGCCCGAGACGTCCAAGCTCCTCGCGCTCTACCGTCGGGGCACGAGCCTCTCAGCGGCGTTCACCATCAGCCGTCCTCGCCAGCTCATGGGGTTCCGATCTCTCCTCGAGCAAGGCGCCAGCTTCGACGCTGCCCTCGAGGTGGCCCGCAGCTAGAAGCTGACGCTCGAGAGGTCTGGGATGGTGCGCTCGGCCTTGGTCCGGTCCTCCAGCCAGCGGCCCCGGCGCTCGAGACGAGCAGCCTCGTCGAGGCGTGGCTCGATCTTCGCCCGAGGTGTGGTGACCTCGGCCAGGACTTCGGTGCTCGACCACGTGCCGATGGCCAGGCCGGCCAGGTACCCCGCTCCGAGCGTGGTGGCCTCAAGCACGGGGGAGACCTCCACAACCCGGCCACTGAGGTCGGCCAGCGACTGGAGGAACACGGCGTTGGCAGACATGCCGCCATCGACCCGGAGAGCTCCCAACTCGAGGCCGCTGTCGGCAGTGGCAGCGTCGACCAGGTCGGCGCCACGGTGGGCGATACCTTCGAGCACTGCCCGGCAGATCTGGGCCTTGCCGGTTCCCCTCGTCAGGCCGAGCAGGGTCCCGCGGGCACCGAAGTCCCACACGGGGGTGCCGAGCCCGAGGAGGGCTGGGATGAACGTGGCCCCGCCGCTGTCGGGGCAGCTGGCGGCCAGCACCTCGGTCTCGGCAGGGCTTGTAATGATGCCGAGGTCGTCTCTCAGCCACTCGACGCAACTCCCCGCCGACAGCATGATGGCCTCGACGCCCCAGGTGATCTCGCCGCCTTGCTGGAAGGCGACGATGGGGAAGGTGCCAGCGTCACCCCGGATTGGCGCCGCGGGTCGCTGCTGGCCCGTCACGAGGTCGAGCATGCCGCCCGTCCCGAAGGTGATCTTGGCCATGCCGGGCAAGGTGCAGCCCTGACCGATGAGGGAGGCCTGCTGGTCGCCGGCGATGCCGCAGATCGGGAGGTCGTAGCCAAGGGCTCGTGCGGTGCCGACCGCGCCGACCGAGTCGACGATCCTTGGGAGGCTCTGGCGTTCGATCTTGAGCACCTCGAGCACGTGGTCGTCGTAGTCCACGGCGCTGCCGAGCACGAGTCCACTGACCCCGGCATTGGTGGCGTCGGTCACGAAGGCCGTACCGCCGCTGAGGTGCCAGGCGATGAAGGCGTCGATCGTGCCACAGCACAGCTCACCTGCAGCCATGCGCTGGCGGTCTGGGTCCACCTCATCCAAGATCGCCTGCAGCTTGGTGGCGGTCTGGTTGGGCGCGAGACGGAGCCCCTCACCTTGGAGGATGAGGCACTGCAGGACCGTGCGGAGGTCCTGCCAACCCAGTGCAGGTCCGAGTGGTGCACCGCTCGTGCGATCCCACACCACGGCGGAGGCCCGCTGGGTGGCGATGCCCACGCCACCGATGGACGACGGGCCGCCAGCGTCGAGGGCGGCCGCTGCGGTCTCGAGGGCGGCGCGGGCGATGGCCACGGCGTCGAGTT
>CAINFA010000236.1 GCA_903847955.1 uncultured Actinomycetes bacterium | reverse complement strand
CCGACCGCTCCACGCTGTTCATCCAGAGCCACGTGGTGGCCCACACGAGGCTGGCATGGCTGCTCGAGTGCACGGCGTCCATGGGTGAGCTCAACCGCATGACCCAGTTCAAAGACAAGGGGCGTGGGAACGACTCGGTCCGCGTTGGCCTCTTCACCTACCCCGTGCTCCAAGCCGCCGACATCGTGGCCTACGACGCCGACCAGGTGCCCGTGGGTGAGGACCAGCGTCAGCACCTCGAGCTGACCCGAGACCTCGCCACGCGCTTCAACCACCGCTACGGCGACACCTTCACCATCCCCGAGGCGGTCATCCCAAAAGCCGGCGGTCGAGTCATGGACCTCCAGCAGCCCGATCGCAAGATGTCGAAGTCGATCCCCTCACCCTTGGGACGCATTGAGCTCTTCGAACCCACCTCCGAGATCGCCAAGAAGATCAAGAAGGCCGTCACCGACACCGACAGCGAGGTTCGCTACGACCCTGAGGCCAAACCCGGCATCTCGGGCCTGCTCGACCTGCTGTCGGCCGCCACCGGTGAGACCCCCGTCGCCTTGGCCACCCGCTACGAGCGCTACGGCGACCTCAAGGCCGACGTGGCCGATGCGGTCATCGCCATGCTCGAACCCATCCAAGCGCGCTACGCCGAGCTGATGGGCGACCGAGGTGAGCTGCTGTCGATCCTGGCCAAGGGTGCTGCCAAGGCCAGTGCGATCGCCGACGCCACCTACGACCGGGCAGCCAAGGCCATCGGCCTGCTCGAGCCTGGGCTCAGCTGACGAGTTTGAACCAGAAGTTCCCGACGTCGTTGCCGAGGGCGGTCAGCGGACCACGCCCGACGGTGACGAGCAAGATCACGATGAGCATCGACCACGGCCGCAGCTTGAGGTAGGTCGGCCAGTAGCGCTCGGGCAAGCACCACTCCAAGATCGCTGCCCCATCGAAGGGGGGGATGGGGATCATGTTGAAGATGGCGATCCACAGGTTGGCGTAGCCGAGGTAGAAGACCCCGAGCCACCACCACGGCGCGCTGAAGGCATCACCCTTGGTGAGCTGCAGGACGAGGTAGCTGGCCCCGACCAACACGAGGTTCGACGCCGGGCCAGCCAGGCTGACGAGGAGCGCCTGGTGGTGCCGATTCCGCAACTTGTCGAGGTTCACCGGCACGGGTTTGGCGTAGCCGAAGGCGAACCCGGCGGTGAGCAAAGACACGATGGGCAAGATGATGGTCCCAATCGGGTCGACGTGCTTCAGCGGGTTCGCCGTCAATCGGCCCGCCCGCTTGGCGGTGTCGTCGCCGAAGGCGTTGGCGACCATGCCGTGGCTCACCTCATGGAAGATCACCGAGGGGAAGAACACGCTGAAGTAGATGGCGCTGAACTCGCTGATCCTGCCCGCTCGCTCGAGCAACCAGATGCCGGCGTACAGCGCTAAAAGCCACACCCAGCCGGGCACCTGGGCGAAGGAGAAGGACGGACGCTGCGACGATGGGCTCCCTTGGCCACCCCACGGCGCGCTCACGGCGCGCTCAACGCGGTGCTGTGGTCCATCGAATGATCCTAGGACCTGTCCTGCGGCTCCCGGGCTCGGGGGTGGGCAGCGATGAGCGCTGCACGCAGGTGCTCGGGATCCACCTTGGTGTAGCGCTGGGTGGTGGCGATCGACGCGTGGCCGAGGAGCTCTTGGACCACTCGGATGTCGGCCCCCCGTGCCAGGAGGTGGGTGGCGCAGCTGTGCCGCAGCACGTGGGGAGAGGTGACGCCTTCGAGCCCGACCGACCTGGCTCGCCGCTCGACCACCGCGTGGGCACCCTGTCGCGAGAGCCTCGTTCCCCGCTGGGTGAGGAACAGCGCTGCTTCATCCCCGCGGCGCTGCCAGCGGGCTGGCACGAGTGCCGGTCGGCCGAGGGGGCCGAGCCAGTCCTCGAGTGCCGCGATGGCGAGGGAGCCCACCGGGACGATGCGCTCCTTGGACCCCTTGCCTCGAACCAAGAGGAGCCCATCAGATCGGTCGAGGTCTGAGAGGTCGAGCCCCACCGCCTCAGACACCCTGGCCCCGGTGGCGTACAGCAGCTCGAGCAGGGCGCGATCTCGACGCGCGGTGGCGTCGACCGGCTCGATGGCGTCGAGCAGCGCACCGACCTGCGCTTCGCTGAGCGCCTTGGGCAACGCGACCCCGAGCTTCTGGGGTCGAAGGTGCTGGGTGGGATCTCCGCCGAGGTACCCCTCGTCGAGGCCAAATCGGTAGTACCCCCGCAGCACCGACGCCAGTCGGGCCACGCTGGCTGGCGCCGCACCCATCGCTCGACGCGCGGCGAGGAATGCCTCCACCTCGGTGGCAGTCGCCTCTTCGGTACTCGTCCCCAGTGCCTCGAGGTACGCGCTCCACGCCAGCAGGTCTCTGCGGTAGGCGGCCAGGGTGTTCCTCGACCTGCCCCGCTCGACGGCCAAGTAGGAGAGGAACTCCTCGGCCGAGCGGGCGAGGACGAGCCCGTCCTCGTCGATCACCGACGGAGGTGACGATGCGCCAGCAGCGCAGCCAGCATGGTGATGGCGTCGACGGTGCCGTGGGTTGGATCCAAGAGGTCCTCCAGTGGCACCACCAACTGCTCGAAGAAGCGCTCTTCGACCCCATCAGGTGCCACCTCGACGGGCGAGAGCCCGGTGGCGAGGAAGATCGACGTCACCTGGGTGCTGTAGCCGGGGCTGTTCCAGCAGTCCACCAGGTGCACCATGGAGGTGGCCACGAGCCCGACCTCTTCGGCCAACTCTCGGTGCGCGGTCACGATCCGCTCCTCGCCTGCGTGGTCGCACAAGCCCGCGGGTGTCTCGACGATGGCCTCGAGCAAGGGAGCTCGGAACTGCCGGACCAGGTGCACCCTCAGGTCGTCGTCGACCGGGATGACGGCGACGGCCCCCATGTGCTTGACCACGTCGCGATCGAAGCTCCCCCCGTCGGGGTCCACCAGGTGTCGGCGAACCAAGGTGAAGGCGTAGGCGTCAGCTCGGTGGTCCTCTCGGTCCAAGGAGAAGCCTTGGGTGGTCGCCATGGGCTAGCGGATCGAGCCCGGGTCGATCAGGTGGGGGTCTCGATCTTCGGACCGGGCCAGCGCTGCACCCACCAACTCCCGGAACAAGGGGTGGGCCCGATCGGGTCGGCTCTTGAACTCTGGGTGGGCTTGGGTGCCGACCCAGAACGGGTGCCCGGGGAGTTCGATGAACTCGACCAACCGGCCATCAGGGGAGTTGCCCGAGCAGCACAACCCGGCGTCCTCGAGGCGGGCCCGGTAGCGGGGGTTGAACTCGTAGCGGTGGCGGTGTCGCTCAGAGACCAGCTCCGAGCCGTAGATCTTGGCAACTTGGCTGCCCGGACGCAGCATGGCTGCTTGGGCACCGAGCCGCATGGTGCCACCCTTGTCGACCACGCCCACCTGGTCGTCCATGAGGTCGATCACCGGGTGGGGCGCGGTCGAGTTGAACTCCCTCGAATTCGCCCCCTCCAGGCCTGCGACGTCACGGGCGTACTCAATGCACATCACCTGCAGCCCGAGGCAGATCCCGAGGCACGGCAGCTGGAGCTCGCGAGCGATGCGAGCCGCGGCCACCATGCCCTCAACCCCTCGCTCACCGAATCCGCCCGGGATGATCATGCCGTCGAGGTGACGGAATGACTCCTCGGTCACCTCGTGGGGCACCATCTCGGCGTCGATCCACACGAACTCGATCTTGGCCCCGTGGTGGAATCCGGCGTGGCGTGTGGCTTCAACCACCGACAGGTAGGCATCAGACATGTCGACGTACTTGCCCACGATCCCGATGCGCACCGGGATGGTGGCCGACTCCACCTTGGCGATCAGCTCCAACCATCCGTCGAGGTTGATCAGGTGGTCGTCGGGGTTGATCCCGAGGGACCGGCACACGTACTCGTCGAGGCCCTCTTCGAACAGCACCCGAGGGATCTCGTAGATGCTGGCCGCATCAGCTGCCGAGGCCACGCCCTCGATGGGCACGTCGCACAGCACCGAGATCTTGCGCTTGAGGTCGGGGTCGATGAAGCGGTCCGAGCGACAGACGATGACGTCGGGCTGGATACCTCGGCTGCGAAGTTCGGTCACCGAGTGCTGGGTGGGCTTGGTCTTCTGCTCACCCGAGGGAGCCAGGTAGGGCACCAAGGTGAGGTGGATGTAGCAGACGTTCTCCTTGCCCACATCGCGCCGGAACTGCCGGATGGCCTCGATGAAGGGCACGATCTCGATGTCACCCACGGTGCCGCCGATCTCGACGATGACCACGTCGAGGTCCTCAGATGCCAAGCGCCGAATCCGCTCTTTGATCTCGTCGGTGACGTGGGGGATGACCTGCACCGTTCGGCCGAGGTAGTCCCCTCGCCGCTCCTTGGCGATCACCGAGGAGTAGATCGAGCCGGTGGTGGTGTTCGAGTTGCGGTTCAGGTTGTAGTCGATGAACCGCTCGTAGTGGCCGAGGTCGAGGTCGGTCTCACCGCCGTCTTCGGTCACGAAGACCTCGCCGTGCTCCCCTGGGTTCATCGTCCCCGGGTCGACGTTGATGTAGGGATCCAGCTTGCACATGGTGATGCGGAGGCCTCGAGCCTTGAGCAAACGGCCTAGCGACGACGCTGTGAGCCCCTTGCCGAGCGAGCTCGAGACGCCGCCTGTTACGAACACGAACTTGCTCACCGCTACGACTCGCTCCCCATCTCGCCCTGTCCCACGCTAGACGACGACAGCAGGGCCGAGGGTGGAGGCTCGGTTCAGCCCGAGAGCCCGAGCAGCTCGCGAGCATGTGCTCGGGCGGTGGCGGAGTCGGGAAATCCCGACAACATTCTGGCCAGCTCGACCTCACGCTCTGCCCTGGTCAGCGGCTGCACCTCGGTGCGGGCAAGCAGCTGTCCAGGGTCTTTGCT
>CAINFA010000235.1 GCA_903847955.1 uncultured Actinomycetes bacterium | reverse complement strand
AGCACCACCTCGAGGCCGACGAAGCTCACCACGAGCCCGGCGACCACGGCCAAGGAGCGACGGGCCCCGCCTTGGCCCTTGGACCCTTCGGCGGTACCGGCGGTGAAGATCACCGGTAGGACGGGCAAGACGCAAGGGGAGATCCCCACCACCATGCCCGCTGCCAGCCCGATCGCGATCAGGGTCAGGACCTCCACGGGGCCACCTCCAGTGGTGTAACGCCAGCGATGGCGGGTGAGACTGCTCCTCGTAGTATCACCCACGAGGGCGAGTTGAGGAGCGAGACATGGGTTGGTTCAAGGCAGATCCGAAGTTGGTGGAGCAGGGTGAGGCGCTGGCAGGCCGCGCCACACCAATCGTGCCGAGCCGGCCGCACCTGGTGCTCGGCACCTCGATGCTCCCGCCGTACCCCGAGAACTCGATCGTGGCCTCGTTCGCCATGGGGTGCTTCTGGGGAGCCGAGCGCCGGTTCTGGCAACTCGAGGGCGTGCGGGTCACGGCGGTGGGCTACCAAGGTGGCTTCACCCCGAACCCCACCTACGAAGAGGTCTGCAGCGGTCGCACTGGTCATGCCGAGGTAGTCCTCGTGGTGGCCGATCCGTTACAGATCACCTACGCCGAGCTGCTCCAGAGCTTCTTCGAGGGCCACGACCCCACCCAGGGCATGCGGCAGGGCAACGACGTGGGGACCCAGTACCGCTCGGCGATCTACACCACCACCGAGGAGCAAGCCGAGCTGGCGGCACGTGCCCTCGAGGCCTTCGGGGCGCAGTTGGCAGCGAAGGGGTACGGCGCCCCCACCACCGAGCTCGCTCCGGCGGGGGCGTTCTACTTCGCCGAGGACTACCACCAGCAGTACCTCGAGGCCAACCCGAATGGCTACTGCGGGCTTGGTGGAACGGGCGTGAGCTGTCCCGTGGGGCTGTTCGCGGCCTCGTGAGGTCCCCGTGCAGTAAGACTGCACGTCATGGAACACGAGGGGAACGGCCGAGGATCTGACGCCTCTGCGTCGATTGCCACGCGGATGTGGGCGTGGTGGCCACTGCTCCTTGCCACGGTGCTCTACAGCGCGGTTGCGCTGTTCTACTTCGGCAGCATCAACCCTGCCCCCTCGACCACCTTGCCGCAGACCGCCAGTGGGGACCGCGTCCAAGAGGTCTGGTTCCTCAAGTGGACCGAGTTCGCCCTCGTGCACCTCAAGAACCCGCTGTGGACCGACTACCTCAACGTCCCCCACGGGGTGAACCTGGCGGTGAACACCTCGATGCCCTTCCTCGGCCTCCTCCTGGCCCCGGTGACGGCGGTGAGTGGACCCGTGGTGGCCTACAACCTTGGCCTGAGGCTCTCCATCGTGGTCTCGGGGCTGGCCATGGCGTGGGTCCTTCGGGCGTGGGGCAGGCGGTGGTGGTTATGCATCGCCGTAGGGTTCTGCTTCGGCTTCTCCCCCTACGTCATGGGCCAAGCCACCGCGCACCTGTTCTTGAGCTTCGCCGCGTTGGCACCCCTGCTGCTCTACGTGCAGTTCGAAGCGGTGGTTCGGCGCCGGTGGAGCACCTGGAAGGCGGCGCTCGGTATCACGGCGCTGTACGCCGCCCAGTTCTACACCTCCATCGAAGTCGCGGTGATCTTGGGGACGGCTTCGCTGCTCTTCTTGGCGGTGGCGCTGCTCTACGAGGAAGATCGCCGCGGCTTGCTGCGCCGGGTTGGCGAGATCGGCGTCAGGGCTGGGCTCATGCTGGCGGTGGTGGTGGCGTACCCCGCTTGGATGGCGCTGTGGGGACCAGGTGCAGTCCACGGTGCGGTCCACAACTTCATCCCGAAGTACCACGGCAGCCTCGGAGCCTTCTTCACCAAGGGCACCTTCACCAAGGACCTGGGCAAGGGGTCTGAGAACGGCACCTTCATCGGCATCGCCTTTGCGGTGGCGGCCCTCGTGGCGGTGGTCAGCCTGCGGCGTCACAAGACGGTCGTTGCGCCCCTCGTCGCTGCGGCTGGCTGCGCGCTGCTCAGCTTCGGCTCCCACGTCGTCATCTTCGGCGTCAAGGTCCCCCTACCCTTCGCGGTCTTCCGACTGCTGCCCTTGCTCGAGAACACGACCGCCATTCGCTTCGCCTTGCCGATGTGGGTCCTGCTGCTCATCGGGCTCGCCAATGCCGCCGAGCTGTGGTGGAGGTGGCTCGAGCAGAAGGTGGACCCCAAGGTGGTGGCGCCAGCGCTCGTGGTCGCTGCCTCAGCGCTGTGCATCGTCCCCGTGCTGCCCACCACGACCTCGGTGGCCAAGCCAGCCCACGTGCCGAGCTTCTTCACCAGTGGCGAGGCTGCGGTCATCCCAGCGGGATCGGTCATGCTCTTCGATCCCTACCCGGTGAACCCGGTGGACCGCGGCATGCTGGTGCAGGCTGCTTCGGGCATGGGCTGGCGGCTGATCGGTGGCCAGGCCATCGTGGCCGCACCTGGCGGCGGGGGAGGGCACGTCCCCTTCCTCGTGCCGTGGACGATGGAGGAGCTCTTCAACCACGCCTACGAGGGCAACAGCCCCTTTCTGTTCCTCGGCAAGAGTTTGCTGCGAGGCACGCTCCCGCCGCCGACGCCGCGCACCTTCCACCTGCTGCGGGTGTTCTTGGTCCGGTACCACGTCCAGACCGTCTTCATCGAGCACACTGGGGCTGAGCCACAGGTCGCGGTGGCGTACCTGACCAAGGTCCTCGGTGCCCCTCTGCGAACGGGCAAGGACTGGGTCTTCCTCGACGTGCCCGGGCGCCTAAGCGCCCACGCGGGTCGCTGACGGCTCGAACCCTTCGATCAGGGGCGAAGCCGAGCGAGTGCCGCCTCGGCCGAGGCTACCATGTCGGTGACGAGTTGGCCTGCTGGGACCAAGGCGTCGATGGCCCCGACTGCCTGGCCGGCGGGGTAGCCCTCGCGGTCGGGGTCGACGCCGAGAGTGTCCTCACCTCCGCCGAGGTGGAAGGTGCCGTCTTGGAAGGACTGGATCAGCTGCTCGGGGAAGGGCTTGAGGGCCTCGGGGTGCTGCTCGTAGTACGCGGTGGTGGCGTTCTTCATCACCCGCATGGTCTTGCCCGAGAATCCCCGGCTGATGGTGGTGCCATCCTCTCTCGTGGCGAGCAGGCGCTCTTTGTAGTGGGGGAGTCCACGCGCTTCGGGGGTGGCGATGAACCGAGTCCCCACCCACACCCCGCACGCACCGAGCGCCAGGGCGGCGGCCAGGCCCCGACCATCGAAGATGCCTCCCGCGGCAACCACTGGCACTGCTCCATCGACGGCGTCCACCACGAGGGGCACGAGGGGGAACGTGGCCACCATGCCGGTGTGCCCTCCCGCTTCGGTGCCCTGGGCGATGACGAGGTCGCACCCCGCGTCCACCGCTCGGCGGGCGTGGTCGACCTTGCCGCACATCGAGGCCACCAGCACCTGGTGGCGGTGGCAGAGCTCGACCACCTCGGCTGGGACGCCGAGGCCTGCGACGAAGACCGAGGCCCCACCCTCGATCAGCAGTTCGGTCTGCTTGACGAGGTCACCCATGGCGGTGAGCAGGTCCACGCCGAAGGGCTTGGCGGTGCGAGTGCGCACCTCGGCGATCTCGGCCACCATCTGCTCCACCGACATCGTCGAGGCACCGAGGCAGCCGAAGCCTCCCGCCTCGGAGACCGCAGCGACCAAGGGCGCGTAGCTGACCCCTCCCATGCCGGCCAGCATGATCGGGTGCTCGATGGACAACAGCTCGGTGAGCACGGTCTGCATGGTTCTCCTCTGACGGCGGACGGCCTCACGCTAGCGAGGCTGCTGGACCGCCGCGTGGTCCCCTCGGTGGGGTGCCACCGCTGCCACCACCACCCCGACGGTGAACGCCGCCATTGAACTGATGAGCAGGCCGAGTTGGGCCGCCTCGAACAGTCCGTTGTCGCCTTTGAAGGCCACCGCCGCGTACAGCAGGGGGACGGTGAACCCCACGCCGCACAGCAGTGCCGCCCCTGACAGCTGCAGCCAGGTGGTCCGCTCGGGCAGCGCGCCGCGGCCGAATCGGACCATGAGGTACACCGCTCCACAGATGCCCACCATCTTGCCCAGCGTCCGGGCCACGAGGAGCGAGGTCACGAGCGATCGTGCCTCGTGGGTGCCGAGCACCGAGGCGCTGATGGCGACCCCCGCGTTGGCGAGGACGAAGCACGGTAGGACCAGGTAGTTCGCCACCAGCGACGCCGGGTGCTCGAGCCGTGCCCCGGCACTCCCACGCTGGCTCGAGGGGTCGCCCGCACGCCCCATCGGGGCCACCATCCCAATTGCCGCCCCGGCCAGCACCGGCTCAACGCCCGCGGTGGCGAGGCACCACCAGCACCCGAGCACGCCCAGCACCAAGAGGCCAACCGAGTTGACGCCGCCCTTGCGGGCGAGACCGATGACGACCACGATGCCGAAGGCCGCGCCGAGCGCCCAGTAGGTGACGTGGTGCGCAGAGGTGATCCCGAGGACCACCACCGAGAACACGTCGTCGGCCACGGCCAGGGCCAAGACGAAGACCCGGAGTTCGACGGGGACACGTTTGCCCAGCACCTGGAGGCCTCCGAGGGCGAACGCGATGTCGGTGGCCATGGGCACCCCCCAGGCGCCGCGTACCTCTGCACCACCATGGGTGAGCGTGGCGACGAGGGTGAACGAGAGCGCGGCGCCCACCATCCCCCCGAAGGCTGCGGCCACGGGGACCGACGCCGTGCGGTTCTCTCTGAGGGCGCCATGGGCGCGTTCACGGCCGATCTCGAGGCCTGCTGCGAGGAAGAAGATCGTCATCAGGCCGTTGTCCACCCAGCCGTGCAGCTCGCCGAAGAGGTTGGGGAAGCCCAAGGTGAACGGCACCTTGAGGTACAAGGTGCGCTCGTAGTTCCCCGAGGCCACGTTGGCCCAGGTGGTGGCGCCGATCAGCGCAGCCAGCAGCGTCAGGCTCTGCAGGACCCCCGAGGAGAGCAGTTCGGCGACCGTGCCGCTGAGGTCCTCGCCGAACCACGAGGCGCGAGTCGGTGGCATCTCGGAAGGCACCGAACCATTGTCCTCCAGCGACCACGACGTGGTGGTGACCGCGCTCGATTGCAGAAATGCCCAGTAAGGTAAAACCATTGTGACTCAGAAGGACCTCGTTGCCACGACCCCACATCGACGGGTTCGACGGACAGCGAAGGCGTCCGAGGAGTTCGCCCGGAGCGTCTTCGTCTCGCTGCTGCACATCAACGCCGCACAGCGCAAGGGTCGCCCGGAGCCCGAGATCGCAGAGAAACTCCGGCAAGCGCACCTCGCACCCCGCCACATCGTCACGCTCGTGATGATCTTGCTCGAAGGGGACCCGACCGTGTCCCAGGTGGCAGAAGCCCAAGGCATCGCCTTGTCGACCGCGTCCCTCCTCGTGACCCAGCTGGTTGACGCTGGCCTCGTGGTTCGAGCCCAAGACCCCGCTGACCGGCGCCGTTGGGTGCTGTCGGTGCATCCAGACTTCCGTGCCGAGGGCGAGTCCTTGGTCGAGACCTCCCTCGAGCCGCTCCGCCGGGCCTTCGCACGGCTCACCCTAGAGGCCGCAGCGACCTTGGCGGAGAGCCTGGTCGTCGTGGCTGAAGAGGCCGATCGTTCCCATGCAGCACTGCAGCTTCTGCCTACCCCACCGAGCTCAGAGGAGCACCCCTGATGAACGCCGTCTTCGCCGCACTGGGCCGTACCGTCGTCAAGTTCAGGTGGGTCGTAGTGGCCGTCTGGCTGCTCGGCTCGGTGGCCATCATCCACTCGTTCCCAAGCCTCGCCTCCCAGATCAACAACGACAACACCGCGTTCTTGGCCCCGAGCGCTCCGAGCCAAGCCGCGGCCAAGTTGGCTACGCCACTCATCGGCTCCCAGAAGGACACCGAGATCCCGGTGGTGGTGGCCAACACCTCTCGTCCGCTCGGCACCGCCGATGCCGTCGCCGTCGCCGCCCTGCAGCTGCAGTTGGCCAAGGTCGACGGCGTGGTGGGGACTCCCCAGCGGTTCGCCCAGTCCAAGGACGGGCACGCCATCGAGCTGCTCGTGACCACCAACGTCTCGAGCTTCAACCGCACCGGGATCACCACCTTGGTCAACGACCTGGTTGCGACCAACCAGAAGGCGTCGTTCCCCCAAGGCACCTCGGCCCACGTCGCAGGCGCAGTGGCCTCGAGCGTGGCCTCGGACTCGCAGTCCCAGAAGCAGAACAACTCCGTCCAGCTGTTCTCGGTCCTGTTCATCATCGTGCTGCTGCTGCTGATCTATCGCTCGATTCTGGCGCCGTTCTTGACGTTGTTCCCGGCCCTGTTGACCGTCGGGGTCTCTGGGGCGGTCATCGGTGAACTCGGGAGCCACGGGCTGAAGATCTCCGCCATCGCCGAGATCCTGCTGACGGTGCTGATCCTGGGGGCGGGCACCGACTACGGGTTGTTCTTGGTGTTCAGGGTGCGCGAGGAGATCGAGCGAGGTCGGTCCCACCACGATGCCGTGGCCGAGGCCGTGCTGCGGGTGGGCGAGTCCATCACCGCCTCTGCTGGCACCGTGATCGTGGCCTTGTTGACCTTGCTGTTCGCCACCTTTGGGCTCTACAAGGACCTCGGCGTCCCCCTCGCGGTTGGCATCGCCGTGATGCTCCTCGCCGGCCTCACCTTGCTCCCCGCCTTGTTGGCCATCTTCGGTCGAGCCGTGTTCTGGCCCGCCAAGATCACCCCTCGAGAGCAGAAGGACCGCCTCTGGGGTCGAGTTGCCGGTGGCCTCATCAAGCGTCCGGCTGTCACCTTGGTGGTCGGCGTGGTGTGCTTCGGCCTGCTGGCCATCTTCGCCTTCGGCTACAAGCCGGCTGGATTTGGTGGTACGACCACGGCACCTGCTGGCTCTGACGCCGCCATCGGCGGCAAGCTGCTGGCGACGTACTTCCCCCAGGCCTCCTCGAACCCCACCAACGTGATCTTCGAGCTGCCCGAGGGCCAGTCGGTCTGGAGCAACCCTGAGGTCCTGACCACCACTGAAGACGCGCTGCGCTCCAAGGGCTTGTTCACCACCATTGCGAGTGCCTTGAACGCCTCGGGCACCACGCTCACCCCAGCCCAGCTGACCGAGCTGCACGCGGCCTGTGCGGCGGTGCCCGCGCATCTCGGCAACGTGGCCCATGGTGCCCTCGATCCCACCTGCCTCAAGGCTGCGGGCTCACAGGCGGTGTACTTCGCCTACC
The DNA here is from genome assembly GCA_903847955.1 of uncultured Actinomycetes bacterium. Classification (GTDB taxonomy): domain Bacteria; phylum Actinomycetota; class Acidimicrobiia; order Acidimicrobiales; family RAAP-2; genus CAINFA01. The sequence continues at coordinate 5,730 of CAINFA010000235.1, read as the reverse complement.
GAACCACCTCGCGCTTCATCTCGAGCGACGGTCGGGTGTTCCAGTTCGAGGTGGGTCTCGTCGCTGGTGACCCGAGCTCGACAGCTGCGACCAACGCCGTGCCTCAGATTCGCACCGCAGTCACCGACGCTGCGCACGCCATTGGTGCCTCGGACTCTGGGGTGGCAGGGGCTGGACCAGCGCTGTACGACATCTCCAAGACGTCCAACGACGACCTGCACACCATCGTCCCCATCGCCGTGCTGGCGATCGGTCTGATCCTCGCACTCGTCCTGCGGAGCCTCATCGCACCGCTGTACCTCATCGCCTCGGTGTTGCTCAGCTACGCCGCGTCGCTCGGGTTCTCGGTGCTCGTGTTCATGAAGATCGGGAGCGACGGCGGGCTGGTCTTCTTCTTGCCCTTCTTGATGTTCATCTTCCTGCTCGCCCTCGGTGAGGACTACAACATCTTGGTCATGACCCGCATCCGAGAGGAGGCGGTGAAGCACCCCTTGAAGGAAGCCGTCGTGCGGGCCGTGGGCTCGACGGGCACCACGGTGACCTCGGCTGGCCTCGTGCTGGCCGGGACCTTCTTGGTGCTGGCCTTCGCCGGAGGCTCTGGCGGGGGTGGCAACAGCCAGCTGACGGTGATCGGCGTGGGTGTGGCCTCGGGCATCTTGCTCGACACCTTCGTGGTCCGCACCGTGCTCGTGCCCGCCACCGTCGTGCTCTTGGGCCGATGGAACTGGTGGCCGAGTTCGATCCACCGCGACGAGGCTGCTCCTGCTGAGGTGGAGACCGGCGCGTGACCGCCACCTCTGGGTCCCTCGTCGGCACCCTGACCCAGCGTCAGATCTGGCTGATCTACTCCGGGCTGGTGCTCGGCATGTTCTTGTCCAGCTTGGACCAGACCATCGTCTCCACGGCGTTGCCCACGATCGTGGGTGATCTCGGCGGCGCCCAGCACATCACCTGGATCGTCACCTCGTACTTGTTGTCCATGACGGTCTCGACGCCACTGTGGGGCAAGTTCGGTGACCTGTGGGGCAGGAAGATCTTCTTCCAGCTGGCGATCGGCATCTTCCTCGTCGGCTCGGTGCTCGCTGGGCTGAGCGCGACGATGGGCCAACTGATCATCTTCCGTGGCATCCAAGGCATTGGTGGCGGAGGGCTGTTGATCGGCGCCCAGTCGATCATCGGCGACATCATCGCCCCTCGGGATCGAGGCCGCTACGTCGGCATCTTCGGGGCCATGTTCGGCGTGGCCACGGTGGGTGGCCCGCTGCTCGGCGGTTGGCTGACCGAGAGCTACACCTGGCGCTGGATCTTCTACATCAACATCCCCTTCGGCATCTTGGCGCTCGCGGTCACCGCAGTGGTCTTACCCAAGACGACGAACCGGACCAACCACGTCGTGGACTACCTCGGGGTCGTGCTGTTGACCATCGGCGCTGGTTCGCTCGTGTTGTTCTGCTCCCTTGGTGGGGCGGGCAACACCTTCGCCTGGTCCTCTGGGCCCGAGATCGCCTTTGGGGCGGCTGGGGTGCTCGGCACGGTCGGCTTCTTGTGGGCCGAGCACCGTGCCACCGAGCCCATCTTGCCCCTGCGGCTGTTCACGAACCGGACCTTCTCGGTGGTGTGCGCGGTGGGCTTCGTGGTGGGTTTCGCCATGTTCGGGGCCATGACCTTCCTGCCAGTCTTCCTCCAGTTCGTCAAGGGCGTCTCGGTGACCGAGTCCGGTGTGCACCTGCTTCCGATGATGGTTGGGCTATTCGGGACCTCGATCCTCTCGGGTCAGCTCATCGCTCGGGGCAGCTCGTACCGCAAGTACCCCATCATTGGCACCGCGTTGATGGTGGTGGGCCTCGTGCTGCTGCACTCGGTGAGCCCCGAGACGACGACGTGGCGGCTGGCGCTCGACATGTTCATCTTCGGGGTTGGTCTTGGGTGCGTCATGCAGGTGCTCGTGCTGGCGGTGCAGAACGCCCTCGAGTGGAAGGACCTCGGAGTAGGCACCTCGGGGGCGACCTTCTTCCGCTCCATCGGGGGGACCTTCGGGACGGCGGTGTTCGGCGCCATCTACGTCAACGTCTTGCCCGGGCACTTCTCCACCGCACTCGGGTCAACTCCGGTGGGCTGCAAGCTCACCTTGGCGGCGCTGACCAAAGAAGCGCTCGAGGCGTGCCCGGTCCACACCCAAGCAGCGCTCACGAGCGCATTGGCGAGCTCGGTGGCAGACGTGTTCACCTGGACCATCCCCTTCGCCGTGGTGGCCTTCGGGTTGAGCTGGCTCCTGCCAGCAGGTGAGCTTCGGGGAGCGCCGGCGACGAGCGCCGACGTCGTGGTCGAGAGCGACGATGCTGCCGAGCACGTCTCCTTCGACGCGCTGTAGGCCCAGTGGAGCATCGCCCGGACGACGAGCAACCGCACAGCCCCTCACGTCGACGGCAACTCCGCCTCGTCGCAGGAGGGGTGGCGGTGGTGCTGCTCGTGTGGTTCGCGCTCGCCAACTCGACGTCGGTGACGGTGGACTACTTCGGCTACCACGCCCACTCGAGGGTGATCACCGTCATCGCCGTCTCAGCCCTGCTCGGGGCGATCGGCGGCTTCCTCATCGGCTGGCGTGGTCGCCAACGCGGCGGCGGTTCCCGCCGGCGCTAGCGCAGCCTTGGGAGGGGCGACCCGACTGGCGAGCACCTGGAGGCCAGCGAGGTAGGCCACGAGGGCGAGCAGGGTCAGCACCGTGCCGATGGTGGAGTTGACCCACACCAAGAGCACCACCATGGCCACGATGCTGCCACCCGCCCGCAGGAGCGCCAGGTTGGCCGCCGCAGTGTCGGCGGCGGTGGTCGCCGTCCGGCTCCCCGCTGCGGTCTTGAGGTCCTTGCCGATCGCACCAGCACCGCGCCGAGCTGAGGCCCGCAGCCAGGTCGCAGCACGCGAGGGTCCCGTCAGCCAGGTCACGGCGATGCCGACCCCGAGCAGCCACAGCATCGAGGTGATGGCATCTCGCAGGTAGCGCAAGAGGATCTGCCAGATGGCAGCTGCCGCAGCGGGGTCGGACAAGGCGTGGGCCACGAAGACCCCACGCCCGATGCGCAACCCAACGGCCAGCAGCACCATGGCCACGAAGGAGCCCACCAAGAGGCGGAGCAGCACCTTGCGGCGGTGCGGGCCGATCAAGAGGGCGACGGCTGCCAGGACGACGGTGGAGATCGGCAAGAGCCACTTGAGTTCGTTGACGAGGCGGAAGATCTTCTGCGCTTGGGAGAGCTGGCGACCAGTGGCGATCACCACGTTGCCCGCCCCGTGGGCCTTGACGTACTGCACGATGGGGTTGAACAAGGTCACGTGGTGCTGCGCCAAGACCGTGATGGCCTTGAGCACCAGCGCTTGGAGCTTGACCTCGAGGGCCTGGGCATGGTCGGTGGCACTCGTGGCGTCACCCGAGAGCACCTTGATGGCCAGAGCGTGGGTGAACCGGTTCTCAGCGTCCCAGATGGTGGTGAACTGCGGGGTCGAGATGATGCCGTCGACGGCCTTGATGGTGAAGGTTCGCAGCTCATTGGTCAGCAAGGTGGCAATGGCGGGCACGAAGACCTTGGACTCGAAGTAGCCCTGCACGTCCACTGCTTTGAACAGCTGGTCGGTGGCTTCGGTGGCGAGGTAGGTCTGGACGGCCGGGTTCTCGATCAATGGGGCCATGGTCGAGACGTAGCGGTTGGTGTCGGTCACGGTCCGCACCGACCACACCGAGACCACCGAGAGCGGCATGAGCACGGCCACCAGCACCACGAGCACCCAGCTGATGACCCGGTGGAGGAGGCCGAAGTGGCGCTGGTCGCTCGTAGGGGCGACGGCAGCGGGGGTGAGGTCGAGGGAGGTGTCCATTGCTGGCAACGGTACAAGACCCCATGACCAAACCTGTGGAGGCCATCAGCGTCTGCGGTGTGCTCTCGGGGGTCGGGCGAGTATGGTGCCATACAGAGGCATCGTCGGGCGTCGTGAAGTACCGGTGTCCGCGGGAGGATGATCGCAGTGCCGCTGTCAGAGCACGAACAGAAGATCTTGGCCGAACTCGAAGAGTCCTTGGTTCGCCACGATCCATCCTTCGCCAACAAGGTCCGCAACGAGGGCGTCTACCGCCACGCTGGACGCCAGACCAAGTGGGGCGTCCTGGGCTTCCTCGTTGGACTCGGCATCTTGGTCGGCTGCTTCACCATCTCGATCTGGCTCGGCTTCTTGGGTGTGATCATCATGTTCGCCTCGGCCGTGGTCATCCACCGCTCGATGGCCACCATGGGCCGTGCCTCGTGGAACGACATCACCCGCAGCCTGTCCGAGGATGAGCCCTCTGGTGCCTCTGGGATCGAGAACCACATCCACGAGGCTCGGGACTGGTTCCGGGGTCGCTTCAACCAACGACCAGAGGCCTAGAGCTCCTCGTGCCCGACCCGCTCGAACAGCGTCGGCGCACGAAGGTCCCAAGCACCCCCTCGCACCGACCCTTCGCAGCGGGGGAGCGGTGAGTTCTGCCACGACCGCTCGGAGGGTCCAAGGGGCCCAGGTGCTGGCAGTGGCCGGCGTCGTCGTTCGCAACCCCGCGTTGTTGCCGGACGCCATCCGCGTCGGGCGCACCATGGCACCCGAGCGGTGGTGGGCTCGGCCACCATTCCTCCCCTTGCCTGATGCGGCCTACTGGCACTTCCGCATGGTGACCGTGCTCGGCCACGAGGGTGCAGGCACCTTGTCAGCCGAGCAGATTGCCGGCTACCTCCGGTGGTGCCGCGAGATGCGCCTCCGCCGTGACTAGGTTGATGCCATGACCGGCAGGGTGCTGCTGCTCAACGCCACCTTCGAACCTCTCGCCCTCGTCACCGAGCGCCGGGCGGTGATCCTGCTCCTCTCAGGACGGGCAGAGGCGATTGCCCAGCACGAGCACCCGCCCGTCGTGCATGCTCCCTCGCTCGAGGTCACCATCCCCGCCATCGTCCGACTCAGCCACATGGTGGCAGCCCCTCGTCGGATGCGGACGCCTCCCCCCACCCGCCGGGGCGTGCTGCGTCGGGACGGCGGCCGATGCGCCTACTGCAGCGGCTCGGCGGACACCATCGACCACGTGATCCCCAAGTCTCGGGGAGGCGAGCACTCGTGGACCAACCTGGTTGCCGCCTGCAAGCAGGACAACTTGAAGAAGGGTGACCGCCTGCTCTCTGAGCTCGGCTGGTCCCTCCCCTTCACCCCAAAGGCTCCCCACGCTCGCAGCTCGGTGCTGCGGCACCTGATCGAGGTCGATCCCCTGTGGGAGCCGTACCTCGCGAACGCGTCCTGAACTCACCGCTCTTGAGCCAAGGCTGGCCCGGCATCGTATTCGCCTGAGCTAACCACGAGGCGCTAACAATTGCGCTCGTCAAGCCCTCGAATTCATGGTTGATGCATGACGAGCAGTTTTGCGTTTTGGGGGCGGCAACTGAGACAGAGGGTGAGGCCGAGGTGAGGGTCGGTCCAGCCACTCAATCTCCCCGCCAGGGGTCGAACCTTTTGGCAGCCGGGCGCGCGAGCGAGATGGGGGGACTCCTCCTACTGTCGGCAAGGCGCCATGCTTGATCTTCGGTCCGAAGACGAGATGGAGGGGTGGTCAACGTCGCTGAGGAGCGTGCGGCTATGAGTTCACTTCATCAATAGCGGCGCTGATTGCGGTCACGATACGACTTGCCCGACGGTGGAAGCCAAGTTCATCTTTGGTAGCGT
>CAINFA010000234.1 GCA_903847955.1 uncultured Actinomycetes bacterium | reverse complement strand
GTGCGCGTAGGGTCTTGGTTCACGGGGGCTCTCCAGGATCTTGTGGTGTCAGATCCCTTGATTCTGGAAGCCCCCGCTCCAACTCAGGTGGACCTCAGACCCTGCTCAATTCCGAAGTGCCAGCAAACCGATTGTTCTATAGATAGGTTGATGAGGAACACACTGCGCCGAGGTCCGATCGGAGGGAGTTGCCATGCGAAACCAAGTGATCTTTAAAGTGGCAGGTGGAGCATTCACCACCTTCACAATCAACCCAGTATTGACTCGTTACGGGAGTCCTGTTCTGTCAGGACCGAACGTGACAATGAGCGCGTATCTCAATGCCGTTCCGCGAAGTGATCGAGTGAGCTACCCCTTAGATGGCGGAGGCTTTCCTGGATTCGATAATGCCTGGTGTAATTTCTATTGCTCAGGCTGTTACTTCCCGATGCAGGCTTCTCGTCAATATTGGTTCGACACATGGGGCTCAATACGGAGACCCTACGCACGTTCTGAATTGAATCCAGCGCACTTTCGTGCATATCCACCAGCCGCCAGTCCTCCGACTTGTGGAGAGTGCTGGCACGAGTGGAGCAGCGGCCAGAATTGTTCGGCCCTGTAATGTGCCACCCGCCTCAATTTGTTGAAACTTCATGAAACGGCTCACCGTGGACGGCCACTCTGCCTTGAAAGATGTAGAGACAAGTTACCCGAGCCCACGTTGGCGAACCCTGGCCCGACGACGCGAGACGGCTCCTCGAGGGTGCCGCTGCCTCGTCGGGAGATTCCACCGACGTCCGTAGAAGTCCGCCCGTCACCTTTCTCGGTGAAGTTGCCTACCGCTGTCACTTTTCGCTTCTCAGAATGACTTTCTCCTAGTGAGGGTGGATGTTCCATCCGAGGAGGAGGACGGCGATGGAACTCAGGCAGATGGACCGAGCACGAGATGGCAGGGAGGGACAGCTTCTGGTCGATGGCGATGATCAAGGTGGAGCTGGCCTGGGTAATGGATCGGTTGAGGAGGAGCTGCCGCTGAAGGGCGGCGTAGGCGCCAGGCAGCGGCAGCTCCTCGACTCAGATCGTCCAACTGTCACTGGACGGCACTGCAACCAACGTGAGTTCGGCCGGCAACAGGACTGCGCGATCCGAGGTCATCTGGGCCGTAGGACGAGCGGACTGGTGGTGCGATGACCACGGACCATCTCCTCGACATGGCAGAGGCCGCACGACGCTTGGGAACGACAGAGCGGCATCTGCGACAACTGTGGCAGGAACGCCGGATCACCGGGGTCAAGGTTGGGCGTCGAGTGCGCTTCCGTCAGTGCGACCTCGATGAGTTCGTTGAGCGCAGGGTGCAACGTGCGCTGCGCTGATCGCTCCGATCCACCGGGTAGTCCGTGCAAAGTCCCATGCAAGGTTGCCTCGCGATCCTCATCGATTCGGCTGACGTCAATCGGGGCGCCGCTGAGAAAGGGGTTGTAGGCATGACTCGGCGCCACTTCGGTTCGGTCAGAAAGCTGCCCTCGGGCCACTTCCAAGCCACCTACTTCCACCTGGGGCTCCGTCACCGTGCACCGAAGACCTTTGATACCAAGGCCGAAGCACTGCGCTACCTCGCGACGGTCGAGATCGAAATCCATCGCGGCGGGTGGATCGACCCCCTCGAAGGTGCCATGACCTTCAAGGACCTCGCCGAGCAGTGGCTGGGCTCGGTCCCATCGAAGTCAGCGACCAGCCTCATGCGTGACCGCAGCATCCTCGAACTGCACGTGCTGCCGAGCATCGGCAAGCTCACGATCTCTGAGGTAGGACCCTTCGACGTCCAGCAGATGATCTCCGCTTGGTCGGCGTCTGGCTTGGCGCCTCGCTCGGTGAAGCGGCAGTACGCGATCGTCAAGGCAATCTTCTCCTACGCCGTCCGCCTCGACCTCCTGGTCAAGTCACCGTGCCGGAGCATCAACCTGCCCCGCATCGTCGACGAGCCCCGGGCGCCGCTCAGCACCGATGACGTCCATCGCTTGGCGGAAGCCGTTGGTGAGCGCTACCGGCTCATGGTCTACCTCGCAGCGGTCCTCGGGCTCAGGTGGGGTGAGGTCGCTGGACTCCGACGTCACAGGATCGACCTCATCGATAGGTCGATCCTGGTCTGCGAGCAAGCCGTCAAGACCATTGGCGGTGGCGTCGAGCTCGGCCCACCGAAGTCCCAGGCTGGCAACCGTCGCATCGCCATCTCGGCGGACCTGGTCGAGCTGATCGAGCAGCACCTCGAACGCTTCGCCGTCCCAACTGATGGGTTGCTGTTCACCTCAGAGCTCGGCGGCATGGTCAACCCATCGAACTTCCGCCAGCGCGTCTGGCTGCCCGCCCGCAAGATGGCAGGACTGCCCACCGTTGGCTTCCACGACCTTCGTCGTGCAAACGCCACCGCGCTCGTCACCTCCGGTGTCGACGTCAAGACCGCCCAGACCCGTCTCGGCCACGCTGACTCGAGGATGACCCTCGAGGTCTACGCCAAGTCCACCAACGAGGCCGATCGCCGAGCGGCAGATCTCATGGCTGGGCACTTCCTCGAAGGGAGATCGCGCACGGATCGCGCACGAAACGGAGGTTTCGGAGGGGTCTTCACGCCAGAGCCCTTGCAAACACTGGAGCCTGAGAGGGGATTCGAACCCCTGACCTACGCATTACGAGTGCGTTGCTCTACCGACTGAGCTACCCAGGCATGTTCGCACCGTTGCCGGTCCGAACCCCAACGAACCGTTGGAGGCAACATTCTAGGACAGCGCTCTCGGCTGGTCAGCCCCGGGTGGCAGCGACCTGGTCGAGCCATGCCAGCAGCCCCGGGAGGATGGCGGTCCACCCCTTGTAGGTCACCGAGGTTGCTGGTGCGGTGACCAAGGTGTGGTGGAGCGCTGCAGCCAGGCTGGGCTGGCGCTCCGCCAACGCTCCGAGTTGCTCGGTGGAGGTCTTGATGCTGAAGACCACTGCCCCCGTCTGTGGCAGGCGACGCAGCGTCTGGCGTTCGGTGCGAAAGTTCAGCTCGCTTGGGTCGCCCTCCCAGGTGGTGGCCCCCCGGGCGGCTGGGCTGGGAAGGTGGAGCTCGTCGGTGTCCAAGATGGTCCAGTTGAGACGCCACATCGGTTGGTCGACCTTGAGGCGGTGGAAGAAGGCGGTGGTTGGTCGCTCGAGCGTCTCGGCGTAGCCCGCGACGGGGGCGTGGATCTCGCTCAGGGTGGTGCCGATCTTCTCGGTGAGCGACCACCTGCTGGGGAAGGCCACGTGGGCGCTGGTCAAGACGTAGGCGCCACCTTGCTCCTCGAGCACGCAGAGGTCCTCTTGGACCATGAGGGCCGCTTGGGAGGTCGGATGCCGGTGCGGCTGGGGCGAGAGAGGTGTCAATTCGGGGTGGTGCAGGGCGAGGTTGGCCTCGACCTCTGCCAGCAGCTCTGCTCCAGCCTCGGTGCTGGTTGAGGTGAAGGCCTCAACCAGGTGACGGGACTCCTGGTCGAGGTTCGCCTTTCGGGCCAGGTCTGCGTCTCGCCAAGAATCAACCTGAAGCCAGTCGGCGAGGTCCAGGGGACGGAGGCCCATAGTGAGGCGCCAAGTGCGCCCATCGATGGGGACCTCTGGAATGGAGCGTGGACCCACCACTCCATGGTGGCCGATGACCCCGCCACCGCGCGGGAGGCGAGGGTAGGGTTGGCGTGCCTTGAGCCACCAGCGCCGGATCGGAAGCGAGGTCGTGTGACGATTCTGCAGTCCAACGTCGATCCGGCCAGCGAG
>CAINFA010000233.1 GCA_903847955.1 uncultured Actinomycetes bacterium | reverse complement strand
GGTCGCGGTCTCGGACGCCGTGCGCCGGGCGCGCGCGGGCCTGAAGGACCCCAACCGGCCGATCGGCTCGTTCCTGTTCCTGGGCCCCACCGGGGTGGGCAAGACCGAGCTGACCAAGGCCTTGGCCGGCTTCCTGTTCGACGACGAGGCGGCGGTCACCCGCCTCGACATGAGCGAATATATGGAGAAGCACTCGGTCTCGCGGATGATCGGGGCGCCCCCTGGCTACGTCGGCTACGACGAGGGCGGGGCGCTGACCGAAAGCATCCGGCGGCGGCCCTACCAGGTGGTGCTGTTCGACGAGGTGGAGAAGGCCCACCCCGACGTGTTCAACACCTTGCTGCAGATCTTGGAGGACGGTCGGTTGACCGACAGCCAGGGTCGCACCGTGGACTTCAAGAACACCGTGCTCATCATGACCTCCAACCTCGGTACCGCCGACCTGCGCAAGGCCAACCTGGGCTTCGCCAAGTCGACCGAGGCGGTCACCTACGAGCGCATGAAGGTCAAGGTCAACGAGGCGCTCAAGGCCCACTTCCGTCCCGAGTTCTTGAACCGGATCGACGACGTCATCGTCTTCCACGAGTTGACCAAGGACGAGGTCATCCACATCGCCGACCTGCTGCTGGCCCGCACGGCTGAGCAGCTGTCCCTCCAGGGACTGGGCCTCGAGCTCACGCCCTCGGCCAAGGGGCTCATCGCCGACAAGGGCTACGACCCGCAGCTGGGTGCACGGCCACTGCGCCGAGCCATCCAGCAGCTGGTCGAGGACCAGCTGTCCGAGAAGCTGCTGTGGAAGGAGTTCAACGTCGGACAGACCATCGTGGTCGACACCGAGGTGGACCCCGACTCGCCCACCGGAGAGCTCCGTCTCACCTTCACCGCCATCGATGGCTTCGAGCCACCGGCGATGGAGTTGGCGGCCTCCACCACGGTGACCGAGTAGCCGATACACCCCGGGCCTAGGGTTCGCCCATGGCCCCCTCCACCCAGTTCAGTTGCAGTGCGTGTGCAGCGGTCAGCCCCAAGTGGGCCGGCCGCTGCGGCGCGTGTGGGGCCTGGAACACCATGGTCGAGCACCGTGACCTGGCGCGCACCACGAGCGCCTCGGTTTGCTCGCTCGACTCGGTGTCGTTGCGCGACGGGGAGCCACGCCCAACGGGCATCGCCGAGTTCGACCGCCTCTTCGGCGGTGGGCTCGTGGCGGGGTCGGTGACCTTGCTCTACGGCGAACCGGGTGCGGGCAAGTCGACCCTGCTCTCCCAGGTCGCCACCGCCGCGGCCCAGAGCGGCCAAGAGGTCCTCTTGGTCTGTGCCGAGGAGTCGGCCGCCCAGGTTCGCCAGCGAGCCGAGCGCCTGGGGTCCATCCCGGGCTCGCTCAAGGTGGTGGCCACCACCTCGGTTGAAGCAGCCCTGAGAGCGATGGACGAGACCGGTGCGTCACTCGTCATCGTGGACTCCATCCAAGCCATCTCGAGCACCGAGGAGCGTGCCGGAGCAGGAGCGGTCAGCCAGATCCGCGCCTGCACGGAGCGCTTGGTGGCGGCGGCGAAGGCGGCAGGGCCAGCCATCGTGCTGGTGGGGCACGTCACCAAAGATGGCGACCTGGCCGGCCCGAGGAGCCTCGAGCACCTGGTGGACACGGTGGTGGCCTTCGAAGGTGATCGCCACCAGAGCCTCCGGGTCGCCCGGGCCCTCAAGCACCGCTTCGGGACCACCGGTGAGGTGGGGCTCTTCGAGATGGGCGCTGGTGGACTGGTGGGGGTCACCGACCCGGGTCGCCTGCTGCTCGACGACCACGTCCATGAGGTGCCGGGCTCGGCGTTGGGGGTCATCGTCGAGGGCCACCGCCCCTTGATCTGCGAGCTGCAGACCTTGGTCGTCGACGCCCACGGCGAGCGTCCCCGCCGCACCCCGCAGGGCATCGACGCCGCTCGGCTCTCGTTGCTCATCGCCGTGCTCGAGGCTCGTTGTCATCGCTCGCTGGCCGGCACCGACGTCTTCGCCAGCTGCACCGGCGGGCTGCGGGCCACCGAGCCAGCCACCGACCTCCCCCTGGCCCTGGCCCTCGTGGCAGGACTCGAGGGTGTGGCCCTACCCCAGGGCCTGTGCGCGTTCGGTGAAGTGGGTCTGGCCGGCGAGCTCCGGCGGGTGACGGGCGCCGAGCGACGGATCGCTGAGGCGGCCCGGCTTGGGCTCTCCACCGTCATCGTCCCCCACGGCACCCCACCCCTCGACACCGAGATTGCGGTTCTGCGGGCCTCGAGTCTGCTCGAGGCGGTGGAGCTCGCAGCCTCCTTGGTCCCCACGGTGGCCCAGGTCGCGGCCTGAGCACCACGCGGAGCGCACCCTCGGCCGCGGTGGCCCCAGGGCTGCTCGGTGTAGAATGGACCTTCCCCACCCGCTCGGGCACCTGCTCGCGGAGCGCTGCGTGGTTGGTGGTCGAGGAGGAACGTGTTCAAAGTCGGCGACAAGGTGGTCTACCCCCACCACGGAGCAGCGATCGTCGAGCGCCGCGAGAAGCGCGTGGCCTTCGGTGAGAAGAAGGAGTACCTCGTGCTCCGCCTGGCCTACGACGACCTGACCCTCATGGTCCCGGCCGACAACACCGAGGGCGTGGGGCTGCGCGAGGTCATCAACGACGAAGAGGTCGAGGAGGTGTTCGCCGTCCTTCGCAAGAAGGAGGCGCGCATGCCCACCAACTGGTCGCGCCGCTACAAGAACCACTCCGAGAAGCTGCGCTCTGGCGACATCTACCAAGTGGCCGAGGTGGTGCGGAACCTGTCGATCCGCGACAAGGACAAGGGGCTCAGTGCCGGCGAGAAGCGCATGCTCAGCCGGGCTCGCCAGATCTTGGTGTCCGAGCTGACCTTCGCGCTCAACGTGGACGAGGAGACCGCCGAGCAGCGCCTGACCGAGGCTCTGCCCTAGGGCGCAGATGACCTGGGCCATCGTCGTCGCGGCCGGATCGGGCTCGCGGTTCGGTGGTGCCAAGCAGTTCGCCAACGTCGCTGGTCGCTCGGTGGTGGCCCACAGCGTGGCGGCCTGCCGTTCGGTGGCCACCACGGTGGTGCTCGTGATCCCCGCTGACCTCGACCTCGCGCAGCTGCCCGCCGACCACGGCGCTGACGTCGTGGTCCGAGGCGGCCCCACCCGGTCGGCCTCGGTGCGCCTCGGACTCGAGGTGGTGCCGGCCTCAGTCGAGACGGTGGTCATCCACGACGCCGCACGCCCGGCCGCGGCCAGCGCGCTGTTCGAGCGCGTCATGGCTGCCCTCGAGGGTGGTGCAGACGCGGCCATCTGCGCCGTGGCCGTCACCGACACCATCAAGGTGGTCCGCCACGATGCCGAGCGCACCGTGGTCAGCGTCACCTTGGATCGCGCCAGCCTGGTGGCGGTCCAGACCCCCCAAGGGTTCCGCACCGAGGTGCTGCGTCGCGCCCACCTCGAGGGGGGCGAGGCCACCGATGACGCCGCGCTGGTGGAGTCACTCGGGGTTAGCGTCGTGGTCGTGGAGGGAGCACCGGAGAACCGAAAGCTGACCGTGCCAGCCGACCTCGAGCTCGTGGCCCAGGGGCTCCAGTGATGCGCGTCGGCCAAGGCTTCGACATCCACCGCACGAGCGATGACCCCTCCCGCCCGCTCGTGCTCGGTGGGGTCACCATCCCCGGCGCCCTCGGCCTCGTTGGCCACAGCGACGCCGACGTGGTGACCCACGCCATCGCCGACGCCCTGCTCGGTGCCGCTGGCCTCGGTGACTTGGGCCAGCACTTCCCCGACACCGATCCCGGCACCGAAGGGGTTCGCTCGATCGAGTTGCTCACCGACGTCCTTGGCCTCATCCGAGCCGCTGGCTACACCGTGGGCAACGTCGATGCCACCGTGGTGGCAGAGGCGCCCAAGCTCGCCCCGCACCGTGCCGCCATGGAGGCGTCGCTCTCGGCCATCGTCGGCGCACCGGTCTCGATCAAGGCCACCACCATGGAGCGTCTCGGCCCCATCGGTGCTGGTGAGGCCATCGCCGCGATGGCCGTCGTCCTGCTCGAAGGGAGCACCCCATGAGCCCCGCTCGCCCCGGTCGTCAGCCCGCCAAGAAGAAGAGCGCCTACCAACCCCCGCCCAACAGCAGAGCGGCGGCTGCCGCCAGGGGAACCGCTGCCAGCTCGGGGCGTGCCAAGCCCACGCGCTCGCGCAGCTCCCAGCGTGATGCGCCCCCGAGCCGAGCCTGGGCGGGCAAGGACGATGGCTTGGGTGGCGACCAGATCGAGGGTCGCCGGGCAGTGCTCGAGCTCCTGCGGGCAGGCAGCCGACCCATCCAGCGCGTGCTCGTGGCCTCGGGTCAAGATCCGGCCCAAGCCCTCGACGACATCGAGGCCATGGCTCAAGCCCAACGCATCCCCCTCGAGCTGGTGTCCAAGGGCCGGCTCGAGTCCATCGCCCGCACCGACACCCACCAAGGGGTGCTGGCGCTCGCACGAGCCGTCCAGCCCGTCGAGCTCGACGAGCTCATCGAGGGACACCCCGGGGTTGCACCGTTCTTGCTCGTCGCAGCTGGCATCACCGACCCGAGGAACCTCGGCGCGCTGCTCCGCAGTGCGGAGTGCGCGGGGGTGACCGGCGTGGTGCTGCCACGGCACCGCACCGCCCGGCTGTCCCCGAGCGTGGCCAAGACCGCCGCGGGTGCCATCGAGCACCTGCCCTTCGCCACCGTGCCCGGCATCCCCGCCGGGCTCGAGCGGCTGAGCAAGGCAGGGGTGCTGACCATCGGGCTGGCCGGTGAGGCCAAGCGGTCGATCTTCGACCTCGACCTCTCGAGCGTGCCCGTGGCCCTCGTCTTGGGCGAGGAGGAGAAGGGCCTCGCCCCGCTCGTGCGCAAGCGGTGCGACGAACTCGTGGCCATCCCGCAGTTCGGCGACGTGGAGTCGCTCAACGTCTCGGTCGCCGGTGCGGTCGCCTTCTACGAGGTGGCTCGCCAGCGACTGGCAGCCTCGCGCTAGCTCAGCTCAGGCTCGGTGCCCGCCTCGAGCGGGGTAGCCCAGCCCTCGACCAGCGGGCTTGTGCACTGCGGGCAGCGCTTGGCCTTCACCGGAATCTCCGTCGTGCACTGCGGGCAGGGCTCGCGCTGGGGATCTGCGGGTGGGGCGTAGCCCATGCGGCGCATGAGCGCCCCAACCGGCTTGACGATGAAGAAGAACACCACCGCGCAGGTGATGAGGAAGCTCAGCAAGTCGTTCAAGAAGACGCCGTAGGCCAAGACATCCTTGGGCTGACCGCTCGGGGTTCGGCTCAGCACCAGCTGCCAGTCCCCAAACGCCGATGATCCTCCGAAGATGAAGCTCACGAGCGGGGTGATGAACGCCGAGGTGAAGGACTTCACGAGCACGGTGAAGGCAGTGCCGACCACCACCGCCACCGCCAAGTCCACGAGGTTGCCCCGCAGCAAGAACGCTTGGAACTCCTTGAGCACGCCCACGCGCTCTCGTATGGCCTTCGGGCTCATCGCCGCCTCCTTCACACCGAGTCGAACTGAGATTGTGCCACCGAACGCCACCACAGCGGTCGGCGACAGCCACTACCGTTCCAGGCAGCGACCGAAGAGGAGTCCCATGCGCACCCCGATCAAGGCCGTGGTCGCCACCACGGTCACCTTGCCGCTGCTGCTCAGTGCCTGCAGCTCGTCGAGCTCGCCCTCCCCAACCACCGTGGTGCGCATCCCGGTCTCCACCACCGCCCAAGCCAATGCGGTGGCCAAGGCCCATGGGTGTGACGCCAACCCCTACGCCACCGCCAACACCTTGAGCTGGAGCCAGGAACCGGCGTTGAGCCTGCAGCCCCACACCGCCTACAGCGCCATCTTCACCACCACCGCAGGCAGCTTCACCGTGGCGCTCAACACCACCACCACGCCCTACAACACCAACAACTTCATCTTCTTGGCCCGCCACGGCTACTACCACTGCGTCATCTTCCACCGGGTCATCCCCGGCTTCATGAACCAAGGCGGGGACCCGACCGGGACCGGCACGGGAGGTCCTGGCTACGTGGTTGAGCAGAACGAGTTCCCCATCCCCGCTACCAACCCCAGCCAGCAGTACGCGATTGGTGCGGTCGCCATGGCCAACTCCTGCCAGGTGCAGGTGCCGAGCCAGTGCCCCCCAACCAACGGCAGTCAGTTCTTCATCGTCACCGGCGCCGAAGGCCAAGCCCTCCCCCCGCAGTACACCGACTTCGGTCAGGTCACCTCGGGCATGGCCACCCTCCAGCGCATCAACGCCCAAGGTGACGCCAACGCCAACAGCGATGGCACCGGCACCAGCTTGTCGGTGGTCAACCGCATCTTGTCGGTCACCATCACCACCCGCCCAGCGAGCTGAGGATCGGTGCCGGTGGTGGGACTCGAACCCACGACCTGACGATTACAAATCGCCTGCGCTTCCAGCTGCGCCACACCGGCAGGGTTCCTAGCCTAGTGAGCCCCACTTCGATCCCTGGTGGCCACGAGCGCAGAGCACCCGTGCATCCCTGCAGCGCCGACCCCACCTGAGGGCTGCGGTTGCAGCGGGGCGGGGGACTTGGGAGGCTGTGACGATGACCAACGCCGACGAGACCCCACGAACCCCCCGCCGCCCCGAGCGGTTGAACGGCCTGCGGGCGGGGATCGTGGTGGGTGCGACGTTCGTCCTCGGGATCTTGCTCCTAGCCGCCCTGCCGAGCCCCACGCCCTCGACGCCCACCACCACGACCACCGCCTTGCCCACCACCACGACCACCCTCGCCCCCGAGAAGGTCACCGTGCAGGCCTACAACGCCACTGGTGGCGGCAACGTCGCCACCTCGGTGTCCCAGGACCTGGCCCGCCACGGGTGGAACACGCTGTCGGGGCTCGATGCCTTGGAGCGCAGCCCGACCTCAACGGTGCGGTACGCCCCAGGCTTCGACGCCCAAGCCCGCACCATCGCCAGCCAACTCGGCCTCAGCCCGAGCGCTGCCATCCCCTACGTCGCCGACCTGGCCCTGACCGGTCAGGTCCCCGCCGGCACCGACATCGTGGTGATCTGCGGTCCCGAGCTCGCGACCCTTAGCTGAGCGGTCCGCCTGCGGTCCGAGCCAGGGCTGCCTCCAAGACGTCGCGGGCCATCGGCGACAGCTCGTCGATGGGCCGGTTGCGGTGGATGCGCACCCCGAGGTCGACTTGGGCGATGGCAGCTGCCCCGTACCGCTGGGCGATGTCGAGCAAGAGCCCCATCTCCACGCCGTAGTCATCGGCGAAGCCCACCTCGAGCAAGGTCGATCGCCAACCCGCGGTCTCTCCCGCCAACGGCTGACGCACGAAGACCAGCTCGGGGTGCAGCAGCTGCAGCAGCGGCCGGGCCACGAGCTCGGTAACCCTGCCACCTCCGGTGACCGAGCCGCCGAGGGGGCGGTCGTAGTAACCCTTGACCAACGCCACCCCCGGGTCGCTCAACAGCGGTCCCACGAGGGAAGGGATGTAGCGGTCGTGGGTGTTCTCCACGTCGCCATCTAAGAAGACCACGAGGTCGCCCGAGGCGGCCCTGAGCCCTGCCGCCATGGCTTGGCCCTTGCCGCCAGAGCCGTCGAGGCGGTGGATGGTGGCACCAGCGGCCTTGGCCTCCTCGCCGGTGCCATCGCTCGAGCCGTCGTCAACCACCAAGATCTCATCGACCAGCCCGCTGCCGCCGACCTCTGCCACGTGGGGGTGCCGGACGGCATGGACCACCGCAGCGATGGTGGTCTGCTCGTTGCGCGCCGGGATGACCACCGAGATACGGCGACCGTCCTTGGCCTCCAAGGCATCGTTGGCAGAGAAGGCGTCGAGACCGTAGGTCCGCTCGTGACCGAGCACGCCCATCGAAGAAGGCTCAGGTGCAACCACGGCATCTGGTCTAGCGCCTTGAGGGCCCCCTCGCGCACACCGCCATCTGGTCGACTTGCACCCGCGGTGCATCTCGGGCACCATAGACAGATCATCAAGAGCGACTGAGGGACGGGCCCTTTGACGTCGCGGCAACCAGTTCTTCGGACCAGGTGCCAACGCCCGAACGATGAGGAGGATGCTGTGGCAAACCTATCCCTGTTGCGTTGTCGTGAGTGTGGCCGAGAGTTCGAGCCCATCGCGCTGCACGTGTGCGACTTCTGCTTCGGACCGCTCGAGGTCGCCTACGACTACGAGGCGCTGTCGAAGAAGGTCTCTCGGGCCTCGATCGAGGCCGGGCCGCGCTCGATGTGGCGCTACCAAGACCTGCTCCCGGTCGACGATGCGCACCCCGTCGACCTCGGCGCTGGCTTCACTCCCCTCGTCAAGGCCGACCGCCTGGCAGCCCACCTGGGGCTGCGCGAGCTGTGGATCAAGAACGACACCGTCAACCCCACCGGCAGCTTCAAGGACCGGGTGGTCTCCGTCGCCCTCACCAAGGCCCGCCAGCTGGGCTTCAAGGTGGCGGCCTGCGCCTCGACGGGCAACCTGGCCAACTCGGTTGCTGCCCACGCTGCCAAGGCCGGCATGGAGTCCATCGTGCTCATCCCCTCGAACCTCGAGGCGGCCAAGATCATGATGACGGCGGTCTACGGCGGCACGCTCGTGGCGGTCGATGGCACCTACGACGACGTCAACCGACTGTGCGCCGAGCTGACCAGCGAGCACCCAAGCTGGGCCTTCGTCAACGTCAACGTGCGCTCGTACTACGCCGAAGGTTCCAAGACGCTCGCCTTCGAGGTGGCCGAGCAGCTGGGTTGGAGGGTGCCTGACCACGTGGTGGTGCCCATCGCCTCAGGGAGCCAGCTGACCAAGATCAAGAAGGGCTTCACCGAGCTCGGCCTCACCGGCCTCGTCGACGAGGTCGACCACGTGCGGATCTCGGGCGCCCAAGCTGCGGGCTGCTCGCCGGTCGCCACCGCCTTCAAGGAGCACACCGAGGAGATCCGACCGGTCAAGCCCGACACCATCGCCAAGTCCCTCGCCATCGGCAACCCTGCCGATGGCTACTACGCCCTCGGGGTCATCAACGCCACCGGCGGAGGGTGTGGATCCGTCACCGATGAGGAGATCTTGGAGGGCATTCAGCTGCTGGCCCGCACCGAGGGGATCTTCGCCGAGACCGCCGGCGGGGTCACCATCGCCAGCCTCTGCCAACTCGTGGCCAACGGCACCATCAACCCCGACGAGACCGTGGTGGCGATGATCACCGGCCACGGCCTCAAGACCGTCGAGTCGCTCACCGGACGCGTCGGTCCCTCCACCACCATCGCCCCCACCCTCGAGAGCTTCGATGCCCACCTCGAGGTCGAGGGTGACCTGATTCGAGCCACCAAGGAGCCCCGATGACCACCACCATCCGCATCCCCACCCAGTTGAGGACCCTGACCCAGGGCGTGGGCGAGCTCGAAGTGGAGGCCACCACCGTCGGCGAGGCCCTCAAGAGCCTCGAGCCGATCTACCCCGGGTTCGACGAGCGCCTCTTCGACGAAGAAGGCAAGCTCCGCCGCTTCGTCAACGTCTTCTTGGCCGACGAAGACGTCCGCTTCCTCCAAGGGCTCGACACCGTCCTCGAGGCGGGCCAGACCATCTCCATCGTTCCTGCCGTCGCTGGTGGAGCTCGCTGAGGAGCGCTTGCATCTCGAGCCCAGCCATGGTTGGCTGTTAGCACTCGAACATCGAGAGTGCTAACGACCGTTACACTCTCTCTTCGTACCGACACAGTCGTGTGACTCGAGAGAAAGGCAGGCGATGGCGAAGCTCATTGCATTCGACGAAGAAGCCCGTCGTGGACTTGAACGAGGGATGAACAAGCTGGCCGATGCGGTCCGCGTCACCCTCGGGCCCAAGGGCCGCAACGTGGTGCTCGACAAGAAGTGGGGCGCTCCCACGATCACCAACGAGGGTGTGTCCATCGCCAAGGAGATCGACCTCGAGGACCCCTACGAGAAGATCGGCGCTGAGCTGGTCAAAGAGGTCGCTAAGAAGACCGACGACGTGGCCGGTGACGGCACCACCACCGCCACCGTGCTGGCTTGGGCGCTCGTGCGCGAGGGCCTGAAGAACGTGGCTGCGGGCGCCAACCCCATGTCGCTCAAGAAGGGCATCGAGGCTGCGGTCATCGCCGCCACCGACTCCCTGCACGCCCTGGCCAAGGCGGCGGACTCTAAGGAGCAGATCGCCCAGGTGGCCTCGATCTCTGCTGCGGACGCCGAGATCGGGCAGCTGATCGCCGACGCCATCGACAAGGTGGGCAAGGACGGCGTGATCACCGTCGAGGAGTCCCAGACCTTCGGGATGGACATGGACCTCGTCGAGGGCATGCGCTTCGACAAGGGCTACATCTCCCCCTACTTCGTGACCGACCCCGAGCGCATGGAGGCTGCCTTGGAGGACGCCTACGTGCTCCTCGTCGGCCACAAGATCACCGCCGTGCGCGACCTCGTGCCGGTGCTCGAGAAGGTCATGCAGACCGGCAAGCCCCTCGTCATCATCGCCGAGGACATCGAGGGCGAGGCCCTGGCCACCCTCGTGGTGAACAAGATCCGTGGCACCTTCCGTTCGGTGGCCGTCAAGGCTCCTGGCTTCGGTGAGCGCCGCAAGGCCATGCTGCAGGACATCGCGATCTTGACCGGTGGCCAGGTCATCACCGAAGAGGTGGGCCTCAAGCTGGAGAACGTCGGCATCGAGCTGCTCGGCACCGCCCGCAAGATCGTGGTCACCAAGGACGAGACCACCATCGTCGAGGGTGCTGGCGACGACAACGAGATCAAGGGCCGGATCAACCAGATCAAGGCCGAGATCGAGAACACCGACTCGGACTACGACCGCGAGAAGCTCCAAGAGCGTCTGGCCAAGCTGTCCGGTGGTGTGGCGGTGATCAAGGTTGGCGCCGCCACCGAGGTCGAGCTCAAGGAGAAGAAGCACCGGATCGAGGACGCGGTGTCCACCACCAAGGCGGCCATCGAAGAAGGTGTCGTCCCCGGCGGTGGCGTGGCCTTGCTGCGCAGCCAGGCGGCCATCTTGGAGGCCCAGAAGAAGCTGTCGGGCGACGAGGCCACTGGTGCTGGCATCGTGGCTCGTGCGGTCGAGGAGCCCCTCAAGCAGATCGCCCTCAACGCTGGCATGGAGGGTGGTGTGGTCGTGGACAAGGTCCGCAATCTGGCCAACCCCACCGAGGGCCTCAACGCCGCCACCGGCGTCTACGAGGACCTCATCAAGGCCGGTGTCATCGACGCTGCCAAGGTCACCCGCTCGGCGCTGCAGAACGCAGCCTCCATTGCGGCGCTGTTCTTGACCACCGAGGCGGTCATCGTGGACAAGCCCGAGGAGAACCACAGCCACGCAGGGGCGGGCATGGGGATGGACGACTTCTAGTCACCCCACCTGCCAAAGGATGGACGAACGGGGCGCACTGCGCCCCGTTCGTCGCGTCTCGATGCACTTCGCACGCAGGGTGCTCAAACTGGCTCCCCGCACCCACGGTGCCTCGCCGCGACCCACACGCTGACACCGGCCGCACCAGCGGTCATCGGGGTGGTCTGTGGGTGCTAGCACGGTGAGGTGGAAGAACCCCGCTACCTCCTCGACAACGCCCAACCTGAGGCCGCCGAGCGCTTCGACGCCTTGAGCGAGCTGTTCAACCCCGCCACCTTCGCCACCTTCGAGCGGCTTGGGGTGGGGCCAGGAACCTCGGTGTGGGAGGTAGGTGCGGGTGGTCCGAGCGTTGCTCGCTGGCTGGCGGAACGCACCGGAGGCTCGGTGCTGGCCACCGACCTCGACACCCGTTGGCTCGACCACGACGCTTCCTACGCCGTGCTCGAGCACGACATCGCCACCGACCCACCCCCTCGAGGGGGTTTCGACGTGGTCCACGCCCGACTGGTCTTGGTCCACGTGGCGGATCGAGCCAAGGCCATCTCCACCATGGTCGAGGCGCTCAACCCCGGTGGTTGGCTCTTCCTCGAGGAGGCCGACCCAGGGCTCCAGCCGCTGGCGTGCCCTGATGGAGAAGGTGAGGCCGAGGTGCTGGCCAACCGGCTCAAGGCCGGCTTCCGCGCCCTCATGGCCGAGCGAGGAGTGGACCTGGCCTTCGGTCGGACCCTCCCACGCCTCTTGCGCCAGGCCGGACTGACCGACGTCTGCGCACAGGGCGCGTTCCCCCTCGGCGGGCCGAGCTGCGATGCGCTCGAGCGGGCCACCACCCTGCAGATCCGCCAACAGCTCCTCGAGGCCGGCCTCGCCACCGAGGAGGAAATCGCAGCGCACCTGGCCAACGTGGACCGGGGCACGATGGATCTCTGCACCTCGCCCATGATCTCGGCGTGGGGTCGTCACCCCGGGCTCGGCTGAGCCTCGATCGACGACAGCACGACGACCTCGCGCAACGGACGACGAACGGACGGCTCGAGGGCGACTCCGGCGAGGAAGCGACCAGGGCCTCGCCCGATCGCCACGCGCTAGCGCTTAGTCGACCGCCACTGCTGTTGCCGCCATCGACGTCGCCTGACGCTTGGCGTCGATCGCGCCCTTGGAGGGCAGGAACAAGGTGGGGATGATGGCGATGGCCGTGGCCCCCGCCGCCCACCAGAAGCTGGTGCCGAAGGCGGCCGAGATCTGCCCAGCGATCTCTGGTGGCAGCTTGGCCGTCG
Organism: uncultured Actinomycetes bacterium; assembly: GCA_903847955.1. GTDB lineage: Bacteria > Actinomycetota > Acidimicrobiia > Acidimicrobiales > RAAP-2 > CAINFA01. The sequence continues at coordinate 4,895 of CAINFA010000233.1, read as the reverse complement.
AGTCCGAGAAGGCGAAGCTCTTCACCCCGGTTTGGACCTCCACCTCGTGCTGGAGCACCACCGCCAGCACCGCGGTGGCTACCGAGCCGCCGACCTGACGCAAGATGTTGGTGGTGGTGGAGGCCGCTGGCACCGACGCATGGTCGAGCTCGCTGTAGCTGGCCGCCACCATCGGCATCATCGCCAGCCCCATGCCGATCCCTCGGAAGACGAGCGAGATCGCCAAGAGGTAGAGCGAGGTGTGCGGCGTCAGCTGGGTGTAGATCAGGCTGGCGAGGAGCATGATCACCATGCCGATGGGCACCACTGCCTTGGCGCCTCGACGGTCCGCCAAGGTTCCCGAGTAGCGCATCACCATGGCCGCCCCAAGCCCCTGGGGGGCCATCATGAGCCCGGCAGTCAACGGGCTCATGCCGCGCACGACCTGGTAGTAGAGCGGCAGTAGGAAGAGCGCGCCGTACAGCGCGCCACCGAGCAAGAAGATGCAGATCGACGAGATGGTGAAGGTCCGCACCTTAAACAGCCGCAGGTCGAGCAGGGGGGCCTTGGCGGTGAGTGCCCGCAGGCAGAAGACGCCGATCAGCACGACGCCGACCACGAGCAAGGTGGCCACCTTGGGCGAGGTGAAGGTCTGGTTGTTCTGCCCGACCTCAGAGAGGCCGTAGACGAAGGCGAATAGCCCAGGGGACAGCAGCGCCAAGCCGACGTAGTCCAACGCCTTGCCGTGGTGACCCTCACCTCGGGGGAGCACCTTCCAAGCGGCGTAGATCGCCGCGATGCCGATGGGCACGTTGACGAGGAAGATCCAGCGCCACGAGACCGTGGTCACGATGAGCCCACCGATGACCGGCCCGAGCACGGGGCCCATGACCGTCGGGACACCGACGATGCCCATGACCCGGCCCATGCGGGCCGGGCCAGCCGCACGGGCGAGGACCGCTTGGCCGATGGGCATGATCATCCCGCCACCGATGCCCTGGAGCACTCGGAACGCGATCAGGCTGGGGGCAGACCAGGCGCACGCGCACAGCGCCGAGCCGACCACGAACAGCGAGATGGAGAAGATCCACGCCCGCCGAGCGCCGTAGCGATCGATGGCCCAGCCCGAGAGCGGAATCACGATGGCAATGGCCAAGAGGTAGGCGGTGGTGACCCACTGGATGGTGGCCAGCGAGGTGTGGAACGACCTCGCCAAGGTGTCGAGCGCCACCGTGACGATGGTGGTGTCCAAGATCGCCATGATGGTGCCGAGCACCACCACCGTTGCCGTCGCCTTGAGCTCAGGGTCGAGCTTGGACGCCGTTGCTGTGCTCGCCGTCGTCATACGCGCACCTCCCACGAGACGCTAGCGGTCTGACCTCGACCACTTGGCAGGAGCCAGCGGTGATCGGTAGCCTCCTCAAGGTGTGCGGCACTAGGCCGCACGTGGGGGTGGGTCATGCGGAAGATCTTGGCAGCGACGTTGGCGACGAGCGTGGTCACGGCCGTGCCTCTGCTCAGCACCCACCTCGCCGGTGCGGCGCCCAGCTACCACCAAGTGCCGAACTCCACCTTGGCCTTCGACCCGACGCTGCACGGCGGAACCGTTCGCTCAGCCTTCTTGCCAAATGGCCAGCTGTTGGTCACCGACCCCCAAGACGGCACCGTGGTCGAGATGAACCCCGACGGCACCAACCAGAGGATCTTCGCCTCGGGGCTGTCGTACCCCGACGGCATCGCCGTCTACTCGAGCCCCGGAGGCTCGAGCTTCGTCTACATCGCCCAAGAGGGCAACTTGGTCGCAGGGGCCCTGACCCAAGGTGGCGTCTCGGTGTACTCCACCACCGGTGCACCAGAGTCGAGCGACTTCGCCACCCCGTTCAACCACCCCCAGGACATCGCCGTCAACGCCAGCGGCGACGTCTTCGTCTCGGACTACCTCGCCGGTGTTGCAAAGGTGCTCGAAGTCCCCGGCGGCACCTTCAGCCAGACCGAGAGCATCGGGGGCACCTTGCCCTCTGATGCCAGCACCGGAGCGCTGGCAATTGATCCCGCCACCTCGAACCTGTACGTGGCCGACGAGCAGGACAACTCGATCCTGCTCATCCCGGCCCAAGGCGGCTACACCTCGAACCGCACCTTCGAGTACGGCGCGTGGTCCTACCTCGTGAACTCCTTGGCCGTCTCTGGCGGCTCGCTCATCGCCGGTGAGCTGAACTACCAGTACTTCTGGCCCCAGCTGACCTCGATTCCGCTCAACGGCGGGAGCACGCCGACCGTGCTGACCCAGGCCGGTGAAGGCGAGTACACCTCCATCAACCCCGTCAACGCCGCAGTTGCCACCACCGACGGCCTCACCCAAGGTGACCTGTTCGTTGGGGCCGACGTCTTCACCCAAGACCCAGGCACCGGGTCCAACACCTACGCCGCAGCGCTGCTCCACATGAGCGCGACCGGCACCAACCAGGTGACCGTCACCACCGCCGCCGCAGCCAACGCGCACCGCTTCGACGCACTCGGCTCCACCTACAACCAAGCGGACCCCAGCCTGAGCCTGCTGTACACCGAGGACGACGCCACCGGATCGATCACCTCGATCACCCCTTCGGGCAACGACGCCAAGGTCGTCCTCACGGGCTTCACCGGCCTCAACCGTGCGTCGGCGATTGCGACCGACGCCGAGGGGAACCTCTGGGTGCTGACCTACTCGGGCAAGCTGCTCCAGTTCGGTCCCAACGGTGGTGCGTTCTCGACCGGGACGGTGATCGACACGAGTTCGCTCGACGGCGTGCCCACCGGGTTCACCATCTCGGGCAGCTCCCTGTTCGTCGACGCCAGCAACGGCACCTACGTCGCAACGCTCACCCCCGTCGTCGGGCACCTGAGCACTGTGGGCACCTTCTCCATCTTCGGCTTCGACAGTGGCGCAGCCGGTGCGCTCATCGTCGCTGGCCCCAACCTCTACGTCGATGCGGGTTCAACCATCGACGTCTACGACCTCGCCACCGCTGCGCCGTCGAACAACACCCCCACCACCATCTCGCTCCCGACCAACGCCAACCCGGTGGCGTTGGCGGTCGACGGTGCGGGTCGCATCTTCGCTTCTGACCCCTCGATGGGCCTGCTCGAGGTCGACGCCACCGGCGTTGGCGCCCAAGTGCTCGACACGAGTCAAGACCTCGGCGGCATCACCTCAGTCGGTGGCACCATCTACGCCTCGGACAACCTGGCGCTCGTGCAGATCACCGTGCCTGCCGCACCCAGCGTCACCTCGTCGTCGCTGAGCGGTGCGATTCCCAAGGGGACCTCGGGCACCTTCACCCTGACCGGCACCAACTTGGCAGGTGCCACCGCCGTCGACTACCTCCAAGGCGGCAACGTCGTCCAGCAGCTGGTGCCCATCTCCTCGTCGTCGACGAGCGTCACCGCCTCGTACCCAACCACCTTGTCGAAGGGCACCTACGACATTGAGGTCACCACCGACGGCGGAACCTCGGCGCTCAACACGGCCGTCACCATCACCATTTCGGACCCGATTCCCCAGGTTCCGGTGGTGACCTCACTCACCACCTCCACCTCGTCGAGCCTCGGTGGCGGCTTCACCATCATCGGTGGCTACAACTTCACCGGTGCCACCGCCGTGCACTTCGGCACGGTGGCTGCCACCTCGATCACCGTGCTCAGTGGCCAGCAAATCTCCGCCACGATCCCACCAGGCGTGGTCGGCACGGTGGACGTCACCGTGACCGGGCCCGGCGGCACCTCTGCCAAGGTGCCAGCGGACCACTTCACCTACACCGCCCCACCGGTCGTCCCGCTCGTGGCCCAGGTGTCCCCGTCCTTTGGACCTGCAATTGGCGGCACGTCGCTCACCATTACCGGAGCCAACTTCACGGGGGTGAGCTTCGTCTCGGTGGGTGCGTCGGCCTACGTCCCGACCACCTTCACCTCGCTGTCGTCGACCAAGATCGTGCTCAAGACGCACAGCTTCGGTGGAGCGACTGGCCCTCAGCCGGTGGAGGTGCACCTCAGTAACGGCAAGATCTCAACGATGACCAACGCCACGGTCTTCACCACCGAGACCACCCCCACGGTCACCGCCGTCAGCCCCTCGGCCTACGTCCACGGCACGACCAAGACCCTCCAGGTCACCGGCGCCTCGTTCCTCGGTGCCACGGCCGTGCACCTCGTGCCGAGCACCGGGAGCGCCGTGGCGCTCACCGGGCTCCACGTCACCAGCTTCTCGAGCTTGGCCATCACCGTCCCGGCCACGGTCAAGAAGGGCAGCTACACCTTGGAGGTCACCACGCCCTCGGGCACCTCGGCCAAGGTGGCATCAGCCAAGGTGACCTTGAGCTAGCTCCTCTGGCGCAGCCCGGGCGCACGTCCTCCCTAGACTGACGCCATGACCACGCGTCCGGCACCACGTCCCCTCAGCCCCACCGTCGGTCAGGCGGTCCTCCACCTGTTCTGCAAGCCCGACACCGTGGTTGACCTCCGCAAGCTCCAAGCAGCGGAGCGGGCCGCGGTGAAGGCTGGCTGCCAGGTGGTGTCGGCGTCGGTGCTCGGGCACAAGGCCGACTGCTGCTTCATGGTGCTCGGCGAGGACCTCTGGCAACTCCGCCGGTTCCAGTCGGCCATCCAAGCCGCTGGGCTCATCGTGGTGGACTCCTACGTCTCGCTCACCGAGTTGAGCGAGTACGCCAAGGGCGTCCCCGAGCAGATGCGTCAGGCGCGCCTGTACCCCCAGTTGCCCCCTGAGGGCATGGAGGCCTTCTGCTTCTACCCCATGTCCAAGCGTCGTGACGCCAACCACAACTGGTACTCGCTGCCCTTCGAGCAGCGCAAGGCGCTCATGATGGGCCACGGTGCCTCTGGCCGGAACTTCCACGGCCGGGTGCTCCAAGTCGTGACGG
>CAINFA010000232.1 GCA_903847955.1 uncultured Actinomycetes bacterium | reverse complement strand
TCCACCTCGAGCGCCTCGTCGAACCAACGGCGGGCCACGAGGAGCGGATCGTTGCCGAGGACGGCTTCCTCGAGGCTCGACGTGGTGTCCATAGGGGTGATCCTAGGAGCCACCCTTGGCGCCCAGCAGCCCGAGGGCAGGGTCGGGCCCGAGCCGCAGCGTCATGGCTCCGGTGGTGGTGAGCACGTGGGCCCCGGCGGCGGCCACCATGGCCGCGTTGTCGGTGCAGTAGGCCCGGCCCGCCAACGCACACGGCACCCCAACGGAGGCACACGCGTCCTCGAGGCGCTGGCGCAGCTCACGGTTGGCAGCCACGCCGCCGGCCAATGCCACCGAACGGGCCCCCACCGCGTCGACCGCGGCCATGGTCTTGGCCACCAAGACGTCGGTCACCGCTCGCTGGAACGAGGCGCACACATCGGCGGTGGTGGCGTCGGGGTGCTTCTCGACGGTCCGCACCACCGAGGTCTTGAGCCCCGAGAAGCTGAACTCGAAGGGGCGCTCGGGGAGCGCTCGGGGGAAGCGAAAGGCCGTCGGGTCACCCTCGGTTGCCAACGCGTCGATCGCCGGCCCCCCCGGGGTAGCCGAGCCCCAAGAACCGAGCCACCTTGTCGAAGGCCTCGCCCGCGGCGTCATCGATGGTGGCGCCGAGCACCTCGTAGCTGCCGGGGCCGGTCACCGCCACGAGCTCGGTGTGGCCACCACTCACCAGCAGCACCACCTGGGGGTAGGCCTCGGGCGCGCCTTCGAGGGCTGGGGCGAACAGGTGGGCTTCGAGGTGGTTGACCCCAACGAAGGGCACGCCCCAGGCCAGCGCCATGGCCTTCGCCGCCGACAACCCGACGAGCAGCGAGCCCACGAGCCCTGGGCCGTAGGTGGCGGCCACCGCATCGATCTCGGGGCGAACCGGGTCGAGGCCCGCACCTTCGAGGGCGGCTCGCACGGTCGGCACCAGCGCCTCGAGGTGCGCCCTCGAGGCCAGCTCGGGCACCACCCCACCAAAGCGCGAGTGCAGGTCGAGTTGGCTCGAGATCACCGAGGAGCGGACCACGCTCCCTTGCACCACGGCCGCGGCGGTGTCGTCGCAGCTGGTCTCGATGCCGAGGAGCACCGGTGGCGTCGAGGTCACGAGGGCACCTCCACGAAGCGTTCGAGGTGGTCGACGACGAGCACCAGTGCGTCTTCGCCGGTGCGCTGGTAGTAGCCCTTGCGCACCCCCACGGGGGCGAAGCCGAAGCTGCGGTAGAGGGCCTGGGCCGCGACGTTGGTCACCCCGACCTCCAAGATCACCTTCTGCGTGCCCGAGCGCGCCAGGTAGGCGAGCTGGTCCGCGAGCAGCGCACGAGCCACCCCTGTGCGCTGGTGCTCAGGCACGGTCCCCAAGGTGAGCAGGTGCGCCTCCTCACCGAGCATCACCCCGGCCCAACCGGCGAAGTGGTCGTCAACCTCAGCGGCACGGTAGCGCCGGAGCGCTCGGAGCTCGAGCTCGAGTTGGTAGAGCCTCCTGCTCCACGGCTCGGGGAACAAGACGTCCTCGTAGGCGACCACGGCGTCGAGGTCCGCAGCGGTGAGGTCCCGGACCACCACGGTCATCGCGCCACCTCCCGCTCGGCGAAGTTGGGCACCGCATCAGCCGCCCGCAGGTAGCGAGGTCGCAGCTGGGCCGCGTCGATGGGCGAGACGCCCGTGGCCAGCTTGGCGCTCGCCACGAGACCCACCGACGCCGCGCTCGGATGGGAGAGGACGAGGTCAACCTGGGCGCCGCCGAGGAGCGACCGGTAGCGTTCGACGCCGTCCCCCACCGCCTGGCCAGCACCCACACGCGCCGCCATGACCTCGGGCGCACACACCTCAGCCTCCCCTAGCGCCACGGGATTCGGACCGAGCTCGAAGCGCTGGAGGAAGACCTCGCCCCGACGGGCGTCGACCACGGCTGTGCAGCTGCCCACGAGGCCTGCGGCCGAGGCGGCATGGGCCAGCGCTTCGAGGCTCGAGACCTCGACCACTGAGCGCCCGAGCGCCATTGCCAGCCCAGCCGTGGTGGCGATGCCGACCCGCAACCCGGTGAACAACCCCGGCCCCACATCACAGCTCAGCACCTCGATGGCATCGAGCTCGAAGGGAGCTGCACGGAGCACCTCTCCCACCAGCTCGAGCAGGTGCTCGGTGTGCCGTCGGGTATCGCGCACCTCGGCCTCGGCCACCACCACACCGTCGACGATGAGCGCGGCTCCCACTGAGGTCGTCGCCGATTCAATGCCGAGCACCCTCACGAGGCTGCCCCTCGCTCGAAGTGGGTGGCGAAGTCCGACCCGTCCTGGGCCGTGATGGTGATGTGCCGTACATCGTCGCTACGGGCCTCAAGCGCCACCTCGACGCTTGGGTTCCCGAGCAGGCCCTCGGCTCGCTCCATCCACTCCACCAGGCACACCACCGAGGGGTCCAAGAGGTCGAGGAGCCCGATCCCCTCCAACTCCCGGGCATCGTCGAGCCGGTAGAGGTCGACGTGGAGCACCTCGTCGATGCCCCCTCGATCGCTGCGGTGGTGGTGGATGAAGGCGAAGGTGGGCGAACGCACCTCGCTCGTGGCCCCGAGCCCGGCCACAATGCCCTTGGTGATGGTGGTCTTGCCCGCACCGAGCGCACCGCGCAGGGCCACCAGGTCGCCACCGTGCAGGGCCGCTCCGATGGCGATCCCAAGGGCGGTGGTCTCAGCCACTGAGCGACAGGTCGAGCTCAGCTGCACTGCGCCACCTCCTTGGCCCGCACGAGGTCCGCCCGCATCGAGGCGAGGATGTCGGCACCGCCCCGCAGCGCAGCGGCGGGATGGAAGGTTGGCACCACCACCGTGCTGCCGTAGGGGAAGGTCTTGCCCCGCAGCGTGGTGATGCCCTCGGTGGTGCGGAGCAGGAGACGGGTGGCGACGTTGCCCAAGGTCACGATGACCCCCGGGGAGAGCACCTCGAGCTGCCGCTCGAGGAACCCGCCACAGGCCGACACCTCGGCCGGCTTCGGCGCACGGTTGGCCGGCGGACGGCACTTGACCACGTTGACGATGGCGATCTCGGATCGGGTGAGCCCCAGCTCCTCGTCGAGGAGGCGGTCGAGCAACTGGCCAGAACGCCCGACGAAGGGCTCGCCGACCTGGTCTTCTCGCGCACCAGGCGCCTCGCCCACCACGCAGATGCCGCTCGAACCGGTGCCAGTACCTGGCACCGTCTTGGTCCGGGTCGCGGCCAGCTCGCAGCCATGGCAGGCGGCGATCTCGCCAGCCAAGGCCTCGAGGGCTCGAGCCCTGGCATCGATCCCCACCATGCTCATCGCAACGCCCGCGGGACCCGAGGCCCGAGCCCGCACAGCACCTCGTAGGCGATGGTCCCGAGCCGGTCGGCCCACTCGTAGGCGTCGATGCAATCGTCGCCTTGGCGGCCGAGCAGCACGACCTCATCGCCAACCTCGACCGGGTGCTGGCCGCAGTCCACGACGATCTGGTCCATGGTCACCGTGCCCGCCAAGGGTCGGCGTTGGCCGCCGATGAGGACCTCGAAGCCTGCGTCGAGCAGCCGCCGGGGGAGCCCATCGGCGTAGCCCAAGGGGACCGTCGCCACCCAGCCATCGGCCGGCAGCGGCCGGCGCCGCCCGTAGCTCGGTCGGTCCCCGGCACGCAGGGCATGCACTGCGGTCACCTCGGCGGTCAGCGATAGTGCTGGCTCGAGCGACTCGACCAGCGTCCGGGCCATCCCCGCCTCGGCTCGGTCCATCGGGCTCACGCCGTAGATACCGATCCCGCAGCGCACCATGTCGAGCCGAGCCTCAGGGAACCGCAGCGCCCCTGCGGTGTTGGCTGCGTGCACCACCGCCGGAGTGATCCCCTGGCGGCTGCACGCCTCGAGCACCCCGTGGAGGCGGTCGAGCTGGAGCGCCGTGAACGCCACGTCTTCGGGACTCGAGCCATCAGCCACCGCGAAGTGGGTGTAGATGCCCTCGAGGACGAGCGTCGAGCAGCTGGCGATGCGAGCCGCCAGCTCGGGTGCCTCCTCGGGCATCGCTCCCACCCGGTGCATACCAGTGTCCACCTTGAGGTGGACCCGCTGGCGACCTCCAATCGCCTGCGATGCGGCGATGGCGGCCTCCACCCCCGCAGCGGTGGCGACCGTCGGGGTCAGGGCGTAGCCGAAGCAGGCGTCGAAGGACGTGGCCACCGGCTCGGACAGCAGCAGAATCGGAGCGGTGATGCCCCCGTCGCGTAGCTCGATGCCCTCGTCTATCAGCGCGACGGCCAGCCCAGCTGCCCCTGCCTCGATGGCGGCGGTGGCCGCCGTCAGCGCGCCGTGGCTGTAGCCATTGGCCTTGACCACCGCGCACAAGGCTGCGGGCGCCACCGCCTGGCGCAATCTGGCCACGTTGCGAGCGATGGCGGCGGGGTCAATCACCGCCCGTGCCGGCCTCCAGGTTCCCTCAGCGACCATGGTCCATCCTCGCGCTCCTGAGGTGCGCGATGAGCAGGGGGAGGTCCGAGGCGACGAGCCCACATCGCAGTCCAGCCCGGGCCGCCTCGGCGTGCAGCAATGCCCCGAGGCCAACCGCTCGGGGCACCGAGCGACGACCACGACGAGCGAGCGTGGCACCGAGCACCCCGGCCAACACGTCGCCCGTCCCCGCGGTCGCCAACGACGCGGGTCCTTCGACCACGTAGGCCTCGCCCGCGCCCACCACCACCGTGGTCGGTCCCTTCAGCAGCACCGTGGCACCGGTTGCCTCGTGCAGCGCTCGAGCCGCCGCTAGGCGATCAGGACCTGGCGCGTGCCCCATGAGCTGGCGGTACTCCCCATCGTGGGGGGTCAGCACCACCTGGGAGGGGTCACCCCGTCGCTCCAAGAGCCGGGCGAGACCCTCCGCAGCTCCAAGCCCAGTGAGCCCGTCGGCGTCGAGGACGAGCGGCTGGCTGGTCGCACCCAGCAGCTGGGCCACCTCGGTCGTGACCTCAGGCGTGCGTCCGAGCCCGGGACCCACCACCAGCGCGCCGCAACGGTCGAGGACCCCCGCGAGCTGCCCGGTCCACCCAAACACAGCTCGTGGCTGGCACACCGCCTCGGGGGCGAGCTCGATAGTGCTCGGCCCGAGCACCTGGACCATGCCCGCGCCCGCTCGCAGTGCGCCTGCCGCCACGAGTGCGGCACTCCCGGCCATGGGATCGCTCCCCGCCACCACCGCGATGGCGTGGGTCCACTTGTGCCGACCTGGGTCTGCCTCGACGTCGAGCGCGTCGAGGTCTGCCACCTCGAGCAGCTGGGCCACCGACGCGGCGACCTCGAGGCCGAGCCCAGCCAGCACCACCTCACCCGCCAGCGCCTTGCCCTCCCCTTGGAGCAGGCCCAGCTTGTGCGCGCCGAAGGTCACCGTGGCCTCGCAGCGGTAGGGGTCACCGAGGGTGGCCCCGGTCGCTGGGTCTACCCCCGAGGGGAGGTCGGCGGCGAGCACCAAGGGGGCACCGTTGAGGCGAGGCAGGCGGACCGCTCGGGAGATCCCGGTACCCACCGCGGCATCGATGACGAGTTCGGTGGGGGCGAGCTCGGTGGTGGTGCCCAGCTCCACCACCGTGACCACTGCGCCGCGTCGGGCCAGGACTCGAGCAGCGGCCTTGCCATCAGCGCCGTTGAGGCCTGGGCCGACCACCACGGTGATGCGTCGACCTGCGGTGCCGCCCAGCATCGCTCGAGCGACCTGGGCGAGTGCCCCACCGGCCAAGGAGACCAACGCCTCGAGGCCGATCTGCGCGATGCGCGAGCGGTCAGCCGCCACGAGTGCGGAGCGGTCGGCAATGGGCTGCATCAGCGGTACTCGAAGTGCACCACGGCCATCGCCGTGGTCTCGGTATGGGTCAACGACACCTTGGGGTGCTCGAGCCGACACCGCTGGGCCAACTGCTGGGCGCGCCCGTTGAGCACCAACCTCGGTGGTCCCACGGTGGCCTCGACCGAGATGTCGTGGAAGTCGACCGCCCCAAGTCCCACCCCGAGCGCCTTCATCGTCGCCTCCTTGGCGCAGAAGCGGGCGGCCAACGAAGACGGTCGGTGCAGCCGGCCACGGCGGTCGAGACGCTCGGTGGCGGTGAACAATCGGTCGATGAGCCCAGGCCGACGCTCGAGCATGCGGGCGAACCGGGGAATCTCTACCGCATCGATCCCGAGCCCGAGCACGTCTCGGCCCGCCGGGGTCATTCGACGGTGACGGTCTTGGCCAGGTTCCGGGGGCGGTCGACGTCGAGCCCCCGACCACGGGCGACGTGGTAGGCGAGGAGCTGCAGGGGCACCATGGCCAGCACCGGAGCCAACAGGCTCGGCACGGTCGGGATCCGCAGCACGTAGTCGCACAGCCCAGCCACCACCTCGTCGTCGTCTTCGGCGACGGCCACGATGGTGGCACCGCGCGCCTTGACCTCAGCGATGTTGGAGTGCATCTTCTCGGCCAAGGGTCCTTGGAGGACCACGGCCACCAC
>CAINFA010000231.1 GCA_903847955.1 uncultured Actinomycetes bacterium | reverse complement strand
TCGCATGGAGAAGCTCCGGTCGAGGCTGTACGACGGGATGGCCGAGCGGGGGGTGGTGGGCGAGGTGGCCGACCAGATCTACGACGCGCTCGCCGCCTTCGCCAACTTCGGCTTCCCCGAGTCGCACTCGGTCTCCTTCGCTCACCTCGTCTACTGCTCGGCTTGGATCAAGCACGCCTACCCGGCTGCGTTCACCGCCGCCTTGCTCAACGCCCAGCCCATGGGGTTCTGGTCACCCCAGTCGCTCCTGGCCGACGCCAAGCGCCATGGGGTCGAGGTGACCCGCCCCCACGTCAACGCCTCCTCGAGCGGTGCCAGCTTGGAGGGACCCGAGGACGCACCGGTGCTCCGGCTCGGCTTGACCTCGGTGCGAGGCATCGGGCCTGAGCTCGGTGAGGCCATCGCCCACGGGGCGCCGTGGGCCGACCTCGAGGACCTCGTTCGCAGGGGAGGGGTGAGCCGAGCCCAGCTCGAGGCGCTCGCCACTGCAGGGGCGCTCGACGGCCTCTCCTCGGTGGCCCAGCACGCCAAGGCACCCTCTCGGCGGGCACTGCTGTGGGCGGCCGGGGCAGCAGCCCAAGCCACCGCCGACCGTCTCCCGGGCATCGTGGTGGGGGCGAATGCCCCACACCTCGAGCGACCTTCGCCGGCCGAATCGGTCGCCGATGACCTGTGGTCGATCGGGGTCACCCCTGAGGTGACCGCCATGGAGCTGCTCCGACCCCGACTCAAGCGTCGAGGGATCTTGACTGCCGCCCAAGTGGCTGTTGCCCCCGCCGGGAGGGTGGCGGTGGCGGGGGTGGTGACCCACCGCCAGCACCCAGAGACCGCCCGCGGGGCGGTGTTCCTGAACCTCGAGGACGAGACCGGGCACGTCAACGTGATCTTCTCCAAGGGGGCCTGGGCCAGGTGGAAGGCGGTGGCACGTCACTCGCCGGTGCTGGTGGTTCGCGGGCACCTCGAGCGGGCCCAAGGTGTGGCGAACCTGGCAGCAGAGAAGGTGGAAGCCCTCGAACTAGTCGCCCCTGTCCCGGGGTCACGGGACTTCCGCTGAGCGTGGTTCGCTCAGCCGAGGAGGCGCTCCAATCGCCCAGCAACCCGAGAGGCGCGACCAGACCTCGTCTCGACGGCATCACCGAACCTGGCAGCTGCCAACCCAGCGTTCACCCCCAGCCAGCGCAGCGGTTCGGGCTCCCAGCGCTTGGAGCGGTGCCCGACCCAGGGCAGGTGGCACAGGGCTGAGTCGGCATCGACGAGCAGGTCTGCCAAGGTGCGTCCCGCCAGGTTGGTGGTGGTGACGCCGTCGCCGACGTAGCCACCAGCCCAACCGACCCCGGTCGCCGGGTCGAAGCCCACCGAGCTCATCCAATCCCTCGGTGCCCCGAGCGGGCCGCCCCAGGCGTGGGTGAACGAGGTGCCTTCGAGCACGGGGAACAGCTCGAGCAGGGCACGCTGGAGGAGCCCAGCGACCTTGTCGCTGTGGTCGTAGCGAGGAGCGATGCGCGAGCCGAAGTGGTAC
>CAINFA010000230.1 GCA_903847955.1 uncultured Actinomycetes bacterium | reverse complement strand
TCGATGAGCTCGAGGATCTGACGCCTGATCAGGTGGTGGTGATCGCGCCCGAGCTCGAGCGCTTCGCTGCCACCGCCGAGGCAGTTATGGGCAAGGACCTCGGTGGCTACCGGCTCCCGGTGGTGGTGGCGGACCGATCGCTGGCACGTCCTGACCCCATCGTCGACGCTCTGGACCTCGTGCTCGAGGTTGGCTCGGGTCGAGCCGAGGTCGACGGCGTGCTGTCGCTGCTCTGCCAGCCGGCAGTTCGCGCCGGGTTCGGTCTGCCCCACGATGTCGAGCAACGAGTCGAGGAGCTCGCCCGGGTGATGGGGTGGCGTTGGGGCCTCGACGCCAAGCATCGACTCGCCCATGACGACACCGTCAGCGGTGAAATGGGGTCCTTCACCACCATCGTGGAGCGGCTCGTAGCGAGCTTCGCCGTGGCCGCACCTTCTGGGGTGGCAGTGCTTGGAGACCTGGGTGCCTTCGACGGGACAGGAGGGGACGACCTCGTCGTGCTCGATGGCCTGGTGGTGCTGCTCGAGATCCTCCAATCGGTGGCAGCAGCCGCGCGGGGTGGAGCCGACATGGCGAGGTGGTGCGCGCTCGCACTCGACATCGTGGGGGTGCTTGGTCAACCCGATGACCGACAGCGGGTCCAGGTGGCGCTCGTGGAGTTGGAGCAGTCGTCGGCCCCATCGCACGGCATCAACCTCGGCTGCCTCGATGCACGAGCCGCCATTGCTGAAGCCGTCGGGTTGGCTACCTCGTCGGTGGTCCTCGACTCAGGGTCGGTCACCGTGACCTCCATGGTGGGGCTCCGTGGCGTCCCAGCACGAGTCGTCGTGCTCCTCGGTCTGGCCGACGCCCCCTTCGGCGCGATGGGGGAGGAAGGCGAGGACCTCTGCCGCCTCGAGCCGCAGCCCAGCGACCGTGACCCCGAGGGTGAGCAGCGACTTGGACTCTTGCGAGCAGTGCTGTCGGCCACCGATCGACTGGTGGTGACCTGTGAGGGCTTCGATCTCTCTTCGGGTGAGGCACTGCCGCTGCCGCTCATCGTGAGTGAACTTGCTGACGCGATGGCCGAGGTCATCTCACCGCAGGGCTTTGGATCGACCCCCGTGGTCATCGAGCACACTCGGCAGGTTGCGAACCGGGCCAACCTCGACCCCAGCCCAGGTGCGGCCCATGAGCGACGCACCTTCGACCCCGGAGCCGCCCGGTTCCTCCACGCGGCTGCGCTGGCACCGAAGGGCTCCGACGATGCTGCTCGACCCCTCGAACCTGGGGTACTCCGGCTGGAGGATCTGTGCCGGGTGCTGCGCGCCCCCCACGAGGAGTACCTCAAGGTGCACCAGCAGGCGGTCCTGCCGAGGGACCGCGAGGCAATCGACCACAGCGTCCCGCTGTGGCCCGGCAAGCTCGAGCGCTACACCTTGGGCACCACGCTGGTGCAGGCCGCGCTGGGTGGCGAGGACCTCGACCAGGTGGTGGCGACCATGGCCCGCAGCGGACAGGTTCCACCGCTCCAACTCGGCGCTCGCTACCTCGACGAACTACGCGAGCATGCGGGCCTCACCGTGGAAGCCATGGGTCCGCTCGGTGCACCCCGGGTGCTCGAGGTCGATCTCGAGCTCGAGGGTTGGCGTCTGCAGGGAACGGTGCAGCTTCGGGGCGATGTCGTCGTGGCAGCTTCGTACGCCAAGAGCCATGCCTCGCGGTGGCTCGTCCCATGGCTCGAGCTGTGCGCAGCGCAGCTGGCAGAGCCCGAGGTCAGCCACCGCGCCATCTTGGCGTGCCAACCCGTCACCACCTCCAGCGGAACCGTGCGGACCTCGGTGAGCACCAAGGTGGCCACGGACGACCCGGCGGCTGGGGTGCTCGCCGCGCTGCGCATCTACGCCCGAGTACTGGCTGCACCGGTGCCCTACCTCCCTCGCTACGCCTGGACCATCGCTCAGTCCCCCAGCGCGCAAGACGGTGCGCTCGAACGCGACCTCGAACGCAGCGCGACCGCCCTGCTCGTCCCAGCCCGAAGTCGCCTCGAGCTCGAGGCCGACGACGAGGTGGTGCCACTTGACGAGGGGCTCCCGAGCGCAGCGTGGCGTGCCCGCCGCTACGCCCTCGCCTTGCTCGACGGTGTGGCCGCCAGCACCACCGAGGCGCCCGATGCTTGAAGCTAGTCACGAGGTGGTGTTGACCGATGACCTCGGTGCTGGGCCCTTGCTCATCGAAGCCAGCGCCGGGTCGGGCAAGACCTACACCTTGACCGCTATTGCCACTCGGGCGCTGGCCCTCGGGCAGCTCGAGATCGATGGCCTGCTCATGGTGACCTTCACCAACGCGGCGGCAGCTGACCTCAAGGATCGGATGCGAGCGCAGCTGGTGCACGCCATCTCGGTGCTCGATGGCGAGCCGAGTACCGAGGACTGGCTCCTCGCCTTGCTCGATGGCCCCGTCGAGGTGGTGGACCAGCGAGCCGATCGGCTGGTGGAGGCGCTGCGACACCTCGACCGGGCCACGATCTCCACGATCCATGGGTTCTGCCAGCAGGTGCTCACGAGCGCCGGCGTCGCCCTGCCCGGTGAGCTCCTGCTCGGTGATGCGCGCCCGGTGGCTCGTGACGCGGTCCGCCACGTCGTGCTGCAGCACTTGGCCGAGGACCCGTTCCGGCTCGATGCCGAAGCGAAGGATCGCCCCTCGACAGCAGTGGACCGGATCGAGAAGGCCTTCACCGTGGCGCGGGCCAACGTGGGGGTCGTGGTCGAGCCGACCGATGCTGCCGCGGCAGGAAGCGAGGTGGCGGCGGCGATGGCCGAGGTGGTCCGCGAGGCCACCAGGGAGCTGGTGGCCCGGCAGCGGGCGGGGAACTGGTTCACCTTCGATGACGTCCTCACCAGCACCGCAGCAGCTCTGCGCGACCCCTCGGGTCGAGAGGGGCTGATCGCCGAGCTCCGTCGGCGGTACCAGGTGGTCATGGTCGATGAGTTCCAAGACACCGACGCACTGCAGTGGTCCATCATCTCCCACGCCTTCGTCGATGCGGGTCCGCTCCTCGGCCCCAAGGTGGTGCTCGTTGGTGATCCCAAGCAGGCCATCTACCGCTTCAGGGGAGCCGACATCGGCGCCTACCTCCGAGCGAGGTCCTCGATCAGACACCTCGGGGAACTGGCGCAGAACTACCGCTCGGATCCCCTCGTGCTCGAGGCGCTGAACGAGCTGTTCACCCCCGTGCACTTCAGCCACGATGGGGCCATTGGCTACGTACCGGTGAGCCCCGGTGTCGAGCGCGAGCAGGAGTTGGGGGCACTTGGTCGCCCGCCCCTCGAGCTGCGTGTGCTCGATGCCGAGCAGATCCCAGGAGGCCAGGGCGCTGATGCGGTCCGAGGGGCTATCGCAGCGGATCTGGCGGAGGTGGTGGTCGAGGCCCTCGAACACGGGATCCTTGAGACGTCCGGCATTCGCCGCCCGATGCTCGAGAGCGACCTGTGCGTCTTGGTGTCGAACCGGAACGAGGCCGCGGTCGTTGCCGCCGCACTGCGGTCAGCTGGTGTGGCGGTGGTGCGAACCGGTGGCGATGACATCTTGGCCAGCGACGCGGTGCTGCAGTGGCGACTGCTGTTGGCGGGCATTGCTTCTCCCGGAGACGTCCGGCGTGTTGCCGCCCTCGCCCATAGCTGGTTCCTTGCCCACGACCCGAGCCAGGTGCTCGCACCTGAGGAGCTGGCCGAGTTGCAGCACCGTTGTGTGGCCTGGTCGACCACCTTCGCCGAGCACGGCCTGCTCGGCTGCTTCCACCAGGTGCTCGGCGACCAGCTGGTGGTTGACGCCTTGGGACGCAGCGGCGACCTCGAGCGGCGCCTCACCGACCTCGAGCACTTGGCGGACCTCCTCCACGCCCGCGCTGGTGGTCACCAGGGCAGCCCGGCCGAGGCCCTTCGAGCGCTCGAGGACCTGGCCAGTGGCGCAGAAGAGCGCAGCGAGGACGAGGTGCGTCGACGGGTGGAGTCCGACGCCCAGGCGGTGCGGATCTCGACCATCCACGGTGCCAAGGGTCTCGAGTTCAACGTGGTGCTGGTGCCCTTCCCTCGCACCATGACGGTCAAAGCCCCCTACCTCTACAGCGATGCGGAGGGGGTTCGCCACCTCGACGCCGCTGGTGCGGTTCCCTGGCCGACCACGTCCGCACAGAAAGAGCGCAGGGCGCTGCATACCCAAGAGGAGCACGACGGCGATCTCCGACTGCTCTACGTGGCCCTCACTCGAGCGCGCCACCACCTGGCGCTGTGGTGGTCGACGTTCAAGAACGCGAAGGGTGCCAGCACCTTCGAGGTGCTCTTCGGTGTCCCTCGAGGAGACGCCGATCCGCTCGAGGTACTTCCGAGTCACGAGGTCGCACTCGAGGCCCTCCGGCGCCTCGAGGCACGAGCCCCTCGTGCCATCAGCGTCGTTGAGGTGGAGCCCCGACCGCTCGGTCGTCGCACGGCGCGCCGACCGGTCGACCATGGACCCATCGGCACCCCCGCCCAGCTCCATCGGAGCGAGGCGGTGACGGTTCTTCGCCGCCGGGGCTCGTTCACCACCATCGCCGCGCAGCTCCATGGCCTCGTTGGCCTCGAGGAGGCCACCGGTGGCGTCGATGAGTTCGAACCGGGGGAGCGCATCACCGAGCGGTCGCCGTCGCTCGACCTCGTCGCAGGTGCCGCCTTCGGCATCGCAGTCCACAGTCTCTTCGAAGGTCTGGACTTCACCGACCCCGAGCTGCCGACGGTGCTCGAGGCACCCCTCGACCTCGTGGGTGATGCAGCCCTGCATGCGCTGGTCGACGACGTCCTCTGTGCACCGATCGACCTGCTGGGCGGTCGACACTTGGGCGAGTTCGGACACTCAGCCACGGTGCGAGAACTGCGCTTCGATCTCGGGATGGCCGAGACCTCCTGCACCACGCAGCAGCTGGCAGCGGTGGCAGCTGCGAGGCTCGAGCGCGATCGCTTCGGCAGCTACTTCGAGGCCCTGGCGAGATCCGCGTGGGCGGCGCGGCCCATCGGCATGCTCTTGACGGGGTCGCTCGACCTCGTGGTCAAGGCCGAGATCGACGGCCGCAACCGCTACCTCGTGGCGGACTACAAGACGAACCGCCTCCACCAACCCGGTGAGACGCTCGTCGGCGCCTACGCGGCGCCCTCGATGGAGGTTGCCATGGTGGAGCACCACTACCCCCTGCAAGCCCTGCTCTACCTCGTCGCCCTGCACCGGCTGCTCGTGACGAGGGCGGCAGGCTACGACGCCGAGCAGGACCTGCTCGGGGCCAGCTACCTCTTCGTGCGCGGCATGGGCCTGCACCTCGAAGGTCACGAGGGGGCGGGGGTGTGCTCGTGGCAGCCCCCTCCGGCACTGGTGGTTGAGCTCGATGCCCTCCTCGGGGGTCACCGGTGAGCACTCCGTCAGCCCCCGTCCTCACCCCCGCAGCCCGGGCACTGGCGCAGGCCATCACCACTCGCTTGGGCGAGCCCTTGGTCGGCCAGGTGGCGGCAGTGCTCTTCGATCACGTCCGCGGCGGCGACAGCTGTCGTCGGGTCAGCGAGGTGGCAGCCACCCTCGGTTCTGCGCCCAGTGCCTTGGTTGCAGCGCTCAACGCCGCGCCGAGGGCGGTGCGGGTGGCCACCACCGAGCTCGATCCCGAGGCAGCCCTCGAGGACCTCCGCCCGGTCGTGCTGGTGGGCGACGACCTCTACCTCCAGCGGCGACTGGCGGAGGAGCAGGTGGTCGCCCACGCCCTGCTCGAGCGGTGCCAGCGTCCGCCGACGAACCCCGAGGTGGCCGCTGCGCTGCTCGAGCGCTTGGACGACACCCAGCGGCAGGCGGTGCGGTCCATCGCCACCGCCGCGCTCACGGTGCTGACCGGAGGACCTGGCACCGGCAAGACCACCACCGTGGCAGCCGGTCTCGCCGCGCTGGCGGTGGAGGCGGCGAGCGCGGGCACCACGGTGCGCATCGCGGCGTGCGCGCCGACCGGCAAGGCAGCGGCCAGGTTGAACGAGGCCTTGCACGCAGCCGAGCTACTCGAGGTGACCGAGGCGATCGGGGGGCCTCGAGCGCGAGCCCAACTCGAAGCCATCAGCGCCACCACCATCCATCGGCTCTTGGGGGTGCGGCCAACCAGTCCCCGCTGGGCCGGCCGCGCACCGGTCGAAGCGGACGTGGTGGTGGTCGATGAGGTGTCGATGGTGCCGCTCGAGTTGGCGGTCCAGCTGGTCGAGGCCACCGCCAGGTGCGCGCACCTCGTCTTGGTGGGCGATCCGGGCCAACTCGAGAGCGTCGAGGTCGGTTCGTTCTTGGCGGATCTGGTCGAGGCCGGGAGGGCCGACACCACACTTGGGCCATCGCTCATCGAGCTCACCACCTCGCATCGCACCGGCGAGGGCTCGGCCATCCCAACCCTCGCTCGACACCTTGGACGAGGGGAGGTCGACGAGGCCCTCGAGCTCCTCGCTGCCGGCCCCACCGGCGTGCGCTGGATGGAGGTCGAACGCCCCGAGCAGGCTGGTGAGGAGGTAGCTGCGTCGTTGCGTGCGCACCTCGGTGCAGTTGGCACCTTGGCCGAGGACCCCGACGTCGATCCGGTCGAGCTGCTCGAGCGATCTGCCCGGCACCGCATCTTGTGCGGACCGATCGAGGGCGGGTTCGGGGTGCGCTACTGGAACGAGCGCGCCCTCGTCGCCCTGCACGGCGCTACCACCGTGGCCGAGCCCCCAGGGACACCGGTGCTCATCACCGCCAACGACGAGGGGCGTGGCCTGCGCAACGGCGAGGTTGGCGTGGTGGTTGCTGGCTCCCGAGGACCTGACCTCGTGGTGCCGGCCGAAGGGGGTGTGCTGCGGGTGGATGTGGTCTCGGTGGTCGACCGCACCACGGCGTACGCCATGACGGTGCACAAGTCCCAGGGTTCGGAGTACGACCACGTGGTGGTGGTCGTGCCCGCATCGGGTTCACCGTTGTGCACGAGGGAGTTGCTCTACACCGCCATCACCCGTGCGCGCCGTTCG
The DNA here is from genome assembly GCA_903847955.1 of uncultured Actinomycetes bacterium. GTDB lineage: Bacteria > Actinomycetota > Acidimicrobiia > Acidimicrobiales > RAAP-2 > CAINFA01. The sequence continues at coordinate 4,489 of CAINFA010000230.1, read as the reverse complement.
GTGCTGGTGGTGGGGTCGAGGGCCTCGATCGCCCACGCGGGGCGGACCCCGTCTGCTCGGCACAGCGGACTGGCCCGCTGGCTGGGGGTGGCTCGCTAGCGACCGATGGCGCTGAGGTCGACGGCCGCCAAGCGCTCGAGGGCGGCGGCGAGCACCGACTCGCCCTTGCAGAAGGCGAAGCGGGCGAGGTGCGTTCCACTGCTCGGAGCGAAGGCGCTGCCGGGGATGGCGATGACGCCAGCCTCACGCCCGAGCGCCCGGCACCAGGTGTCGGCGTCGAGGTCGGTGACCGAGGTGAGGTCCACCATGGCGAAGTAGCCCGCGGCTGGCAGGTGCACCTCGAGCCCGAGCTGGCGGAGCCCGCTGCACAGCAGGTCGCGCCGCACCTTGAGGTCATCGGCGATGGCGGCGTAGGTGGCGTCGTCGGTGCCGAGGGCAGCCGCCACCCCAAGCTGCAAGGGGGTGCCGGCGGCGAAGGTGAGGTACTGCTTGACGGTTCGCACCGCCGAGATGAGCTCGGGTGTACCGGTGATCCAGCCGATCTTCCAGCCCGTCAGCGAGAAGGTCTTGGCTGCACTCGAGATGCTAAGGGTCCGCTCTGCCATGGCATCGAGGCTGGCCATGGAGAGGTGAGCTCCCTCGAAGATGAGGTGCTCGTAGACCTCATCGACCAGGCACACGAGGTCGTGGCGGCGGCACCGGTCGGCGATCCGCTCGAGCTCTGGGCGCCCGAACACCCGGCCGGTGGGGTTGTGCGGGGTGTTGACCACCACCAACCTCGTCCGCTCAGAGATGGCGGCATCGAGGGCCGCATCGGTGAAGGTGTAGGCGGGCGCCTCGAGGGCGACGGTCCGCACGACGCCTTGGGCCATGGCCACCGCCGGGGCGTAGGCGTCGTAGCAGGGCTCGAACACCACCACCTCGTCGCCGGGTTCGCACAACGCCGTTACCGCAGCGGCCATGGCTTCGGTGGCCCCAACGGTGACGAGGATTGCTCGTTCGGGATCGAGCTCGATACCCCTGAAGCGCCGCTGGTGCGCTGCGATGGCCGTGAGGAGCTCGGGGGTTCCTGCGAGCGGTGGGTACTGGTTGCGACCTTGGGCCATGGCCCCGGCGGCGACCTCGATGGCGAGGGGAAGTCCTGGGCCATCGGGCACCCCTTGGCCAAGGTTGATGGCCCCGGTCTGCGCCGCCAGTGCCGAGAAGGTGGTGAAGACCGTCTCGCCGAAGGCGCCGAAGCGCTCCACCAAGGGGGACCCCAACGCGGTCTCGGCTGACGCAGGACCCGGCGGCACGGCGACATCCTAGGAGGCGCGACCACCCGAGCAGGAGGAACGGCGGTGAGAAATCCCGCCGAAACATCTGAGGTGCCTAGGGTGGTGGGGTGGAGCACCTCTTCGTCGACGCCCCGAGCACAGGGGCATGGGATGAGGTGTTCGCCGCTCCGGGCGTGGTCCGACCCCTCTACCGCGACGTGGTCGACGTCCTGCAGCGCTTCGACGTCACCGAGCTGCGGAGCCGCTTCGACCAACTCGCACGCACCTTCACCGACCGAGGGGTGACCTTCGCCCTCGGTGGCGAAGAGCGTCCCTTCCCCCTCGACCTCATCCCACGGCTGATCTCGGCCGTGGAGTGGGAGGCCTTGGCGGCCGGCATCCGCCAGCGAGTGCGTGCGCTTGAGGCCTTCTTGGACGACGTCTACCGAGAGGGTCGGGTCTTCGACGACGGGGTTGTCCCGAGGGCGCTCATCACCACCTCACCCCACTACCGCCGAGAGGCCTTTGGGATCACCGCCCACCACGCCGCCCGCATCACCGTGTCGGGCATCGACGTCATTCGAGATGAGGCCGGTGCGTTCCGGGTGCTCGAGGACAACGTGCGCATCCCCTCTGGGGTCAGCTACGTCATCGAGAACCGACGGGCGATGACCCAGAGCTTCGCTGGGCTGTTCGCCGACCACCGGGTCCACCCCGTCGACGAGTACCCCGCACGCCTGTTGGCCGCGCTCCGGCGGTCGGCTCCCGAAGGGGTGACCGACCCAACGGTGGTGGTGTTGACCCCAGGGGTGCACAACGCTGCCTACTTCGAGCACGTGCTGTTGGCGCGGATGATGGGCGTCGAACTGGTCGAGGGCCGAGACCTGACTACGGTCTCGAACAAGGTGATGATGCGCACCACCCAAGGCGAGCGTCCGGTCCACGTGATCTACCGCCGGGTGGACGATGAGTGGCTCGACCCCTTGCAGTTCCGGCCGGACTCGGTGCTGGGCTGCGCTGGTCTGGTCAACGCCGCCCGGGCCAAGACCGTGACCATCGCCAACGCCATCGGCAATGGCGTGGCCGACGACAAGCTGGTCTACACCTACGTGCCCGACCTCATCAGGTACTACCTGTCCGAAGCGCCCTTGCTCGACAACGTCGAGACCCACCGCTTGGAGGATCCCGAGGTCCTGGCCGAGGTGCGAGCGCACCTCGAGGACTACGTGGTCAAGCCGGTGGACGGCTCGGGGGGCAAGGGCATCGTCATTGGCCCCCAAGCAGACCAGGCCACCTTGGCCGAACTCGATGCGGCGATCTGCGCCGATCCACGCGGCTTCATCGCTCAGCGGCCCGTCGCGCTGTCGACCCTTCCCACCTACGTGGGCTCGAAGATCGCCCCCCGCCACGTGGACCTGCGACCCTTCGCCGTCAACGATGGCCAGGACGTCTGGGTGCTCTCTGGTGGCCTCACCCGGGTGGCGCTGCCCGAGGGGGCACTCGTGGTGAACTCGAGCCAAGGAGGTGGGTCCAAGGACACCTGGGTGCTCGTGGACGAGGGCGAGCCGGCGCCGCTTCCAAAGCCCGAGACCAGCATCGACCGCACCATCACCCCCCAAGTGGGCCCTGACGTCGCCCGCCAACGAGGTCCCCACGTGAACGCAGGAGCGGATCAGTGAACGGCGGCGGGATGCTGTCGAGGCTGGCCGAGTCGCTGTACTGGATCGGCCGCTACGTCGAACGGGCAGACGACACCGCCCGCATCGTCGACGCCTACGTCCACCGGGTCGTCGAGGATCCCTTCAACGACGACAACGCCACCTGTCGGTCGCTCTTCGCCATCTTGGGCATCGAGGTTGGCGAGGAGGAGGAGGGACCGCTCACGATCTCCTCGGTGCTCGACCGGCTGGTCTTCGACGCCCAGAACCCGAGCTCGATCGCCGGCGCCTTGGCCGCTGCCCATGAGAACGCTCGTCGGGCCCGTGAGGCGATTTCGTCGGAGATGTGGGTCTGCCTCAACGCGACGCGCAACGACCTGCCCCGCCGCCAGAGCCTGGCGGGCACCATTGGACCAGCGACGTACCTCCAGTTCGTTCGTGAGCGCGCCGCCTTGTTCAACGGGTTGGCCGACGCCACCATCTCGCGCGACGACGGTTGGCAGTTCCTCGTGCTCGGCCGGAGCCTCGAGCGCATCGACATGACGGCCCGGCTCCTCGAGGGACGCCTCGTGGCCGCCGAGCACTCGCCGGACTGGCTCACCTTGCTCCGGGCGTCGGGCGCGATGGAGTCGTTCCTGCGAGCATCATCGGGATTGGCGCAGCCGGCCGAGATTGCCTCGTTCCTCTTGCTCGACCGGCTCTTCCCTCGTTCGGCGTACCACGCGCTCTCCGTGGCCGATGGCTGCCTCGATCGCCTCACGCCTGGCACCACCCGAACGGGGATCACCGATCACGCCAAGCGCACCATCGGGGCGGCCCGCAATCGCTTGGAGTTCGCCGATCCTGACCGTCTGGTCGAGGAGCTGCCCGACGTGCTCGACTTCTTGGAGCGGGCCTGTGCGGTGGCCAACGACGAGGTGACCACCCGGTACTTCCGCCAGGTGGCACCGGTGCTGTGGGAAGCCGAGGTCCAGCCATGACCGCCAGGCTCCAGATCCGCCACGTGACCGGCTTCAGCTACGCCGGGCTGTCGAGGGCGTCGTACAACGAGGCTCGCATGACGCCGGTGACCTCGGCCCACCAGGTGGTCCTCGATGCGTCGATCACCACCACCCCTCGTGCGGTCCAGGCCAACTACCGGGACTACTTCGGCAACGTGGTCACCGCCTTCGACCTCCAAGAACCCCACGACCGCCTCGAGGTCTGTGCCGTGGCGACGGTCGAGACCTCGGTACCCAAGCCCGTACCTCGCGGCTGGACCTTGGCAGAGCGCACCGATGCCGCGGTAGTGGACCGTTTCGCCGAGTACCTCGCCGCTACGCCCCGCACCACCTTGCCCGCAGAGGTGGCGGCCGAGGCCAAGGAGCGGTTCAGTGGCCTCGAGGCCAACGCCGCCGCCCAGGAGATCTCGGCCTGGGTCCGCTCGAAGGTGACCTACGTGACCGGCTCAACCTCGGTGACCACCACCGCTGCGGCAGCCTGGGAGCAAGGCCAGGGCGTCTGCCAGGACCTCTCGCACATCACCTTGGCTGCGCTGCGAGCGGCAGGGGTCCCCGCCCGCTACGTCTCGGGCTA
>CAINFA010000229.1 GCA_903847955.1 uncultured Actinomycetes bacterium | reverse complement strand
GCCGTGGGAAGGTGCGCGCGCACCAGCTCCAGACCCGCATTGTCGATGACCGTGCGGAAGAACGGCCAGTGCTGATACATGGTCTGAAGCGTGGCGAGGTTGCCCTCCGACTGCGCGGCGAACTGCTCCAGCGCGGTGCCCACGCCATACCAGCCCACCATCACTGCTCGACTCTGCACCCATGCGAAGTTCCAGGGGATGGCCCGCAGACCCTCGATGCTGCTCAAGGCTTTGCCGGGCCGGAACACGGGGCGCGAGGCGATGGGCAGCAGGCTGATGTGCTCGATCGGCGTGGCCTGGGTGTAGAAGTCCCAGAACTCAGGATCGTCGTACACCAGCGCCCGATAGGTGGTCCGCGAGATGTCTTCCAGCTTGGTCATCACCTCGCCGTAAGACTGCTCCGCGCCCTCCGCGCCGACCCCCGAGGCCGCACCCAGCACCGCGCTCACGATCTGCTCCAAGTGCCGGTGCGCAATGGGGATGAGGCCATAACGGAACGAGATGACCTCGCCCTGCTCCGTGAAGCGGATGCGACCGCAGAACGAGCCAAACGGCTGCGAGAGGATGGCGCGGTTTGCGCGACCGCCACCTCGTCCGACCGTGCCGCCACGACCGTGGAACAGCCGGATCGGCACGCCCAACTGCTCACTCACCTTCGAGAGTCTGTCCAGCGTGGACTGCAGCGCCCAGTTGGCCGCCAGGTAGCCGCCATCCTTGCTGGAGTCGCTGTAGCCAAGCATCACTTCCTGCACGCCGCCCCGCGCTTCCACGTGCTTTTTGAACGCCGGATTGCTGAGCAGGGATTTCATCAGCACGTCGCAGCCATGCAGATCTTCGATGGTCTCAAACAGCGGAACCACGTCGAGCTCGTGCGAAATCCCGGCTTCCTTCGCGAACAGGAGCACCTCAAGGAGGTCGCTCACGCCGTGGGTCATGGAGATGATGTACGCCACGACCGAGCGGTCGCTGAGTTGCCGGCGGGCTCGCCGGATGACGTGGAACACGTCGAGCACTCGGCGCACCGTGGCCGAGCCCTCATAGAACGGAGGCAAGAGCGGCCGAGGGTTCTCAAGCTCTTTGGAAAGCAGGGCGACCTTCTCGTCCTCGCTCAGATCGTGGTAGGTCTTGCCCTTGGGCAGTACTCCGGCGGCCGCCAGAATCTCGTCGAGTGCGCGGGCCTGCTCCTCGGAGTGTTGGCGCACATCGAGGGTCGCCAGGTGGAACCCGAACGCCTGTACCTGACGAATGAGCAGCGGGAGCCGACCCCGGTTCGCGATGGACTCGGAGCCGTGCGTGGCCAAGCTCCTCTGCACGATCCTGAGGTCCTCGATGAGCTCATCGGGGTGCGCGTAGGCCAGCGGCGTGGTGGCTTTTCGCACGCCCTCCTTCATCGCCAAGGTGAGGTCCAGCGTCTCTTGCAGGCGGGCTTCCACACCCAGCAGCTTCACCACGTACGGCTCTTGAGAGTAGCGCTTGAGCTGCTCGGCCGGGAGTTGCACCACGCCGTGATCGGTGTCGATCGACTTGAGCAGCTCCTCGCTCACCGGGACCAGCTTGATGCTCTCGGTGAGCTCGCGGCGCAGGACGGCCACACGGGTCAGGTAGGTCTCCAAGACGAGCGTGCGGTGCTCCAGAAGCGCGTTCCAGGTGACGTCTGCCGTGACGTTGGGGTTGCCATCGCGGTCGCCACCCACCCACGACCGGTACGTGAGGAAAGTGGGGACGGTGAACTGATCGTCGGGGTAGGTCTCCTCAAGGGCCTTCTCGAGATCGTCGTGGAGGCGAGGGACGACCTCCATGATCGTGCGCTCGAAGAAGTACAGCGCGTTCTTCACCTCTTCGGGCACGGTCAGTTGCGCGGCGCGCATTTCGTCGGTCTGCCACAGCTCCACGAGGGTCCGTTCGGCCTCTTCCAAGGAGTCCGAGAGGGAGTCCAAGGGCTGCGTGAGCATCGGGCCGCTTTGTGCCTCGGCAAGGCAAAGGATGATGTGCTGAAGCTTGTCGAGCACGGCTTTGCGCTTGGCTTCTGTGGGGTGGGCGGTGAGCGTCGGGGTGATCTCGATGCGGTTGATCAGCGCCTGGACCTCGGCAGCCGACTTGCCTCGTGCACGCAAGCTCCGGACTGCGTCGGCGATCGACTCGGTGCGTGACTCCTTGCGCTCGCGATTCACGCGGACGATCTCTTTCTGCTCGGCGGCGTTCGCGAGTTGGAAGAGCACGGTGAACGCCCTGGCAAGCGTCCGGAGCGTGGCCGGATCCTTTAGCCCCGGGAAGACCTCGAACAGCTCAGCCGGCTCGGGC
>CAINFA010000228.1 GCA_903847955.1 uncultured Actinomycetes bacterium | reverse complement strand
GCACGGAAACGAGAAGCACCGATGCGCCAGATCGCCAAGGACTTCGGAATTTCTGAGTCGTGTTTGCATCGCTGGATGCGCCAGGCGTCGATCGACGAGGGCGAGGTGGAGGGGCTGTCGAGCACCGAGCGCGACGAGCTGCGTGAGGCTCGCAAGCGGGTTCGTCTGCTCGAGCAGGAGAACTACATCCTGCGCCGCGCAGCTGCCTACCTCTCTCGAGATGTCCTCCCAAAATGAAGTTCCCGCTGGTCCGCGAACTGGCCGCCGAGGGGATTCCCGTGGCGGTGACCTGTCGGGTGCTCAAGATCACGAAGCAGGGCTACTTCAAGTGGAGAGCGAAGCCCCTGAGCAACCGTGACCTCGACAACGCCTACGTGCTCAACGCAGCGGTCGACATCCACCGTGACGACCCGGCGTTCGGTTACCGCTTCATCTGCGACCAGCTCGAGGCCAAGGGGATCGAAGCCTCAGAGAACCGCGTCTGGCGACTCTGCAGCTCCCAGGGCCTCTGGTCGAACCACTCGAAGAAGCGAGGTCTCAATCGCAAGGCCGGGCCGCCGGTCCACGACGACCTGGTCCAACGAGACTTCACCGCCGAGCGCGCCAACCAGTTGTGGATCACCGACATCACCGAGCACCACACCGGCGAGGGCAAGCTCTACGCCTGCCTCATCCAGGACGTGTTCTCCAAGCGCATCGTCGGCTACTCGATCGGCGAGCGGATGACCGCCCAGCTCGCCGTCGACTCGCTCCAAGCTGCCGTCAGGCTCCGAGGTCGCCACGCCACGACGGTGCACTCCGACCGAGGGTCCCAGTTCCGCTCCACCGCCTACGTGAGGACCCTGAAGGCGCACGGGCTCACCGGGTCGATGGGGCGGGTCGGCGCATGCGGCGACAACGCGGCCATGGAGTCGTTCAACGCATTGCTGCAGAAGAACGTCCTCAACCAGCAGCGCTGGGAGACGCGGGAGGAGCTCCGCCTCAGCATCGTGGACTGGATCGAGCGGACCTACCATCGCCGGCGTCGCCAACGCGAACTCGGCAAGCTCACGCCGATCGAGTTCGAGACCGTTTACAGTGCGGACAGCGCGGCGTGAGTCACGCAACCAACCGAGTCAACTGATTCGGGGGCAGTCCCCTTTTGGACTCACGCCCCCTGTTGATTCGCAGGAGTGCTTCCAATCGTCAGCAGAATGCTTGGAATGGGTCCGGATGGAGTACTTGTACCGCTCGCAATCGGCGGTTGCGCAAGTGCGAGACACGACTCTGCGGCGTTGCAATCGACCTGGGTCACGCTCCCAACGTTCGCCGGGATTTGAGCACTGAGCCACGTCAGTCCGCCGTCGCGGGTGACGAACATCGCACCTTCTGTCAGCCCGGGTCGCGTCGTGGACTTCTGGTATCCCGAAACCCAACACGTACTGACTGACGGACAGGAGATAGAAGTCAGCCCATCCCAGGTGACGTCGGATGACGGGAACACCTCCCGCACCACCCAGGTTGCACCACCATCGGAGGTAGCCATCACTCCTATGGTGCCAGTTGCCTTGCTGCCAAAGGCTCCAACGGTTGCGGTTGCAACGCAATTGTTCGCGTCATGACAAGTCAAGTCAGACACTGCACCCCCAAGAGTGGGAAGCCAGTTGGACGTCCACGTGGTGCCACCGTCGGAACTTCGCAGTTGGAGCAGATTCGCACTCTGGTTGCCGGATGCGTCTGGCTGTCCGAGGACTGTCGCAAGGCCGAGACATTGACTAGGTGACGCGCAAGAGAAAGCTGCATGTTGAGCATTCGACCAAGCGGGAGCACCACTCGGTGTCGTCGACCAGGGAATGGTCGTCGAACTCCAACTCCCTCCACTGTTACTGGTACGCACCACAACTGTGTGGAGAACACCGTTCCCCGTAGAGCTCACCGGCTCTTCGGGCTGGTCGAAGGGAACGAGACCAAATCCAATGCAAGACGACTGGCTGAAGCACTGCAATGAGTAGAGCGTTCCTTGCGCGCTGGTGACACTGTCGCCTTGTGCCGAGTTGGTGATGGTTTTGCCTGGCAACGGGACGAGCTCCGTTACCCAGGTTGCACCGCCGTCAGATGTGATCAAAACATCCTGAGGGGCAGATGCCCTGCCCGAGATGCTCTGCGCGCCGACCATGCACCAGCTAGCGCTCACACAGGAGAGCGGCGTGTCGATGACCACACCAGACGGAATTGTGAGCGTCTGCCATGACACTCCAGAGTCCGTCGATCGGTAGACCGTCGTCACCTCTTGGACGGGTGCAGTTGACGGCCCCGGAGTAGAGGTCTGCGAAACGATGAAACAAGTTGTTGCCGTGGGACAGGCCATCTGACCGATGCCCTGAGGACTTCCTCCCGTCGATTCGAATGGTGCGACGCTCGGGCCCGAGTCGCTCGCCAATCGAAAAGCACCAAAGGTTGTTGAGGGAATCGAAACTGTGCCTTTGGATGAACCGAACGGTCGCACGACTACTCCGACACCTATGACGAGGAGAAGTACAGCCGCAGCCGCCACCGCAACCAAGGTGCGGCGAGAGCCAACTCGCCAACGGTGCGAGATCCTCCCGTCAGACTCTTTCAATCCTGAGGACTCCGTCAGGCGGGACTGGAGATCGTTCCACGCTGCATCGACGGAGCGAGTCGGTTCGCTGGTGAACGGATTGGCTCGTTCGAGAATCTCGATTGGGGTCTGTGAATTCATGGCTTGCTTCCTTCCGGCGTCGAGGGGACTCGTGAGCGGTCCATGGCGATTTCGAAGCGCTTCATGGCGCGGTGGTGACGAACGTTCACGGCGTTGGAGGTGAGATCCAGGACCTCGGCAACTTCAGAACGGCTGAGGCCGTCCCAATGGATGAGGCGCAGGATCTCTTGGTCAGACGGCGAGAGCGACATGAGCGCGCTTTTCACGCCTTCCCCATCGAACAACTCGGTCGAATCATCGACAGGCTCGAGTTGGAGTCCATTCGTGGCGAAGCTTCCCTCTCGCCGAAATCGGCGGTTGGCGTTCGAGATCTCGTAGCCCGCGATACGGAGGAGCCAGGGCAGAGAAGGGGCCTGCAGGTGATCAAACTTCTTCCAAGCCACGACGAACGTGGTTGACACCACATCTTCGACCCCGGACGCGGGCATGCGACGTGCGACGTACTGGAACAGCCGCGTGTAGTTCTCACGAAAGAACGTCTCGAAACTGATTTCCGAGGACTTGGGCGTTTGTCGAGTTCCGGCCATCACCATCTATACGTCTGGAGAGACCCCAATGCTTACAGCCGGATTTTGGGGGGTGTTGCTATCCGGTTGCTAACATCGCCGATTTCGCGAACAGGGGTCAAACTCCAATCCCCAGTAATTGCAAGGGCGGACTCAAACGGTGAACGCGACAACTCCCGACCAGGAGGTGTCGCATGCCGAGGGTCCGAGCGAGGTACACGCCGGCTGAGTTTGAGGCAGCGGTCAGAGCGGTGCTCGCAGGCGCGAGCTACAAGGCGACCCAGGGGGTGACCGGCGTCCCGGCCAACACCTTGAGGAAGTACGTGGTGCGCCACAGCCTCGAGCGCCGTTCGGTCCCGCAACGAGGGGTCAAAGGCGTCTCAGCCACAGCCATGAAGGTGGCCCTCGATGCGCTGGCGAACGGTGGGAACCCGCAGCAGGCGGCCACCTCGGCAGGGATGGCGGCATCCACCCTCCGGTCCTACCTTCGTGGTCAGGGTGGGGCCATGACGCCAACTCGAAACGGTCGGACCGGGGAGCTGGGCGCAGACGAGCGCGAGGAGATCAGGGTCGGGGTCACCGCCGGCGAGTCCGACGCGACCATCGCTGAACGCCTTGGTCGCCACCGCTCGACCGTGTGGCGCGAGGTCGCCCGCAACGGCGGTCGAGGACACTACCGGGCGGCCAAGGCTGAGGTGCGCGCAGGGCAGTCAGCCCTCCGCCCGAAGCCCGTGTGGACCGAGGACCGTCCGTGGCTGTGGTCCGAGGTCCAAGAACTCCTGCGCACCAAGAAGTGGTCGCCTGAGCAGATCGCCAAGCGGCTCCGCAAGGACCATCCTGGCCAGCCAGAGTGGTGGGTGTCCCACGAGTCCATCTACCAAGCGATCTTCGTCCAAGCCAACGGCGAGTTGCGCAAGGAGCTCGCCGCCTGCCTGCGCTCGGGTCGCACTCGTCGCCGGCCACGGACGCGGGTGTCGTCGGGGCGCGGCCGGATCGTGGGCATGGTCAACATCTCAGACCGCCCAGCCGAAGCCGAGGACCGGGCGGTGCCCGGCCACTGGGAGGGCGACCTGATCATTGGAGAACGGGGAGCCAGCGCTGTGGCCACGTTGGTGGAGCGCACGACGCGTCTCGGCATGCTCATCAAGGTGGACAACAGAACCGCCGAGCACGTGGCTGCCGCAGTGGCTGACAACATCGTGCGCCTGCCCAAGCACCTCGCCCGATCAATCACCTGGGCGGATTCAACCGGTGAGCGCAACGAATCCTCCGAATCCAAAGGTCGCGAAGGCTCCGGCAAAGGGCACGAGCGCCATCCAGACTTGGTGACGAATGGCCGTCACGCCGAAGAACTGAGCGAAGACGACGTAGAACGCCGCGAGGGCAAGGAGGCCCCAGGCGACGAGCCAGGCAGGCCTGAGCCAGCGGAGGACTAGTTCCACGCCGCTGGCATCGTCGAAGGGTCGCTGCAGTGCGTCGGGGAGTGCAACGTTGCAGCGGTGTCAGCGATCGGTCGCTCCGTCACGAACCAACCTTGCCACCAGACCGCTAGGTCGGTGACATGCACCCGAGCGAGCATGCCCCCACCGAGTCGTGACGAATGAAGCCTCACGACTCAATTGTCGGACCGCACTTGGCTCCAGCGCGCCAAGAATTGTTGTTTGTCGGACCATCCCGCTCTTGGCATGACCGGCTTCATCCAGAAGTGGCGACATGCCAGCGTCCCCGACCGGCACCTCGACCGCACCCACAGGATGCAGTCGGACGAGGTTCAGCCGACGTGGAGGTAGTCCTTCAGTGCACGTCGAATGACGTCACTCGTCGACGTCTGATCCAAACCCGCTCGCTCCTCGACAGCACGACGAAGTTCAGGATCGAGGCGAACCGGAACCACCGCAGCGGGTCCAGATCCCATCGGCGGTCGACCTCGTCGACGTCGTCTGAGGACATCAACGTCGAAGTCCGTTGTAGCGAGCTCGTCGGCGAGTGCGACGATCTCCTCATCAGTGAGGTCGCGACCCGATGGAGTCCGATAGCCCTTGGGATTACTCACTGGCCCTCCTCTGCTGTAGGGAGTAGGTCGTAGAACGTCGTTCGAAGCGCCATTGCATGAATGGCCAGCACTCTCCCTCCTGCCAACTCGAGCCAGATGACTTCGAGAAGATTCGCCGCTCGATCCGGACCAATGCAGAGCACCTTCGGCGGATCAGCGTTGGGGTCGAGGTCGAGAATGACCAGCGCTTGGGAGATGGCGTGACGCAGGTCAATGTCGTTGATCCCATGACGCCTAGCGGACTGGTGGATGTCGACACGCATATAGTGTATTACGTATTACATCGCAGGTGTGACAGACCGCCGGGTCAATCCATCCCTGCCACCGGCGCGCCAGCTACCGCCGCCTCTGCGTGGCACTGACGAATGCGTTTCGGCCTGGGGCTCGATTCGCTAGATGGTGCCAACCCAGTCGGTGCTCGGGTCAAAGGAGGCCACCGCCTCCACGCCCGACGTCTCGGCACCTACGACGAGGTAGGCCTCGGCGACGGCGTCCAACGCCAGTCCTGCTCCTCACCACCTATCCCCGTGCGCAGGAATGGTCGCAACCTCCTGAGCCACCTCCGACGCCGCGATCATCGTCAAGCACCCGATGGGCGACTGCTCCATGTCGATGGCTCATCCCCCTTGCGGCTTGCGAGGTCGCGCTCGGCGACTGAGGGCGACGATCGCGCCAGTCACCAGGCCAACCATCGCCCCCGTGAAGGAGGCTGGAATGCCGAGCTCGAACGTGGCGAAGACAGCCGTGGGTGGATACCCAACGAGTCCAACCACCCCACCGATCACCATGCCCACGCCGCCCAACCAAATCGCGCCACACAGTGACCACCTGACCGGCACTGGATGCACGCCTTGCCCGGTCAGGAAGATCCGAAGGCTGTCCCTCTTGGACCCGACGATCTGGGTGGCTTGCTCCATGGTGAGGTCCGATCCCTTCTGCTGCACCAAGGGTACCTTCGGGACACAGAACACCACGTCTGGCGCACTCGCACCCCGTCGTGCACGACTCGACGATCGGTGACGAGAGATGAGGAGCGAGACCCAAGGCAGGTGCATCGAACGTGGTCTGCCACACTGCATGCACGACCCACAGACGAGGAGAACGACGTGGAGCGATTCATGGTGGTGTGCACGTTCATCGACGGGACCGACATGGCAGAGGTCATGGCGGTCATTCCCGAGGAGCAGGCGCAGGTTCGCCGACTCGAGGACGAGGGGTTGGTGGGGGTGATCTCGATCTCGATGCCTCGGCGAACCGTCTTCATCGAGACCTTCGCTCCTGATGCCGAGACCGCCGCTACGACCGTGAAGACCTTGCCCATGGCCAGGTGGTGGGAGCTCGACGTGTTCCCGCTGGGTGCAGCGCCAGCCGGCGAGGCCTCAGGCCCGAACAGTTAGTTTCCGGCTTCGAGCTGTGCGGTCACCGCAGCAGAGGCCGGCGCCTGCTCGGTAGCCGAGGTGGCCAAGGGTGCCGTTGGTCCAGCGGTCACATTGGTGCACGCACGAGCACCGGCGAGGTCAGAGAGCACCGCAGCAGCCTGCGAGCCGCTCACCGGCACGGGTTGCTCGTTGACGATGATCGCTGGACGCCAGGTGGCGTGCACGATCCGTCGACCAATGGCGGTCAGCACCAGCGAACCGGAGTAGTTCGTGGGGTAGGGGGCGTTGTAGAAGGCGAAGTTCCCAAGCCCGTAGTCGACGTAGGCCGAACCCAGGTAGCCACCGCCGAGCAGGACGTGGGCATGGCTCCCGATGACGATGTCGGCCCCGGCTCGCACGAGCGCAGCAGCCAAGGGTTCTTGCAAGGGGTCAGGGCAGGCATCGAGCTGGACGCCCCAATGCAAGAAGACCACCACCGTGTCGTCCACCTTGCGGTCGGCCTCGACCGCCGCCAGCAGGGCCGGTACTTGGTAGGCCGACGCCAGCCCCGGCTTCTGGTTGGTGGCGGTCCAGCTGGCAATGAGCTCGGTGTCGATCACCTGGGTGGCGGCGATGATGCCGATGTGCTGACCCTCGAGCACCGCTTGGTAGGAGCTGAAGGCTTGGGCCGCGTTCTGCCCGATGCCGAGCACGGGGTAGTGGGCATTGGCACGGGCGGCGAGCGCCATCTGCAGACCTGGCGCACCGCAGTCCATGCCGTGGTTGTTGGCCTCGGTGACGAGGGTGATTCCCGCCGCCTTGAAGGCGGTCAACGCCGTGGGGGGCGCGTAGAAGTCGTAGCTCTTGGGCTGGGGTACCGGGCAGGTGCCATTGGTCATGGCGGACTCGAAGTTCACCATCGATAGGTTGACCCCCGACAGCAGCTCCCGAACCCCACTCCCGAGTGCGGTGCTTGGGTTCGCCGCGAGCTCGTCACCGAGGAGTGAGCCGGAGGGGAAGTTGGTGTCACCTCCAAAGGCCATGGTCACTGCCTTGCCGTCACCCTCCCACGAGGGCGAGAGCCGAGGGTTCGCCCCCGAGGTGTGGTGCACCTTGACGTGGACGAGCGATGCCGGGGCCGAGTGGCCTCCCGAGGAGAGACCAAGCACGAGCGCGGTGGCAACCGCCAGCACGAGGGCAGTGGCGATGGTCCGGTTCCGGCGCACTCGGCGGGAGACGTCGTCAGGGACCGGAGGTCGGTGCCTCGGAGCGCTGGGTTGGGTCACCGGGCGAAGCTCGGGTTCGACGAGCATCGTCGCTGGTCGCTCAAGGGTGCTGGTTGCCACGGGCTGCCTCAGGGACGCTGGGCGACACGGTGCCGCCCACCCACGCTACCAAGCGCCTCATGGGCGAGCCCGGCTAGGAGTCGAAGCCCACGCCGGCCACATCGAGCAGGCGAAGCCAGGCATTGCGCTTGCCGCCATTGGCCTCAGCCCGTTCGATGGACTTGGTGGTGGCGGCGATCAGTCCGTAGCGCAATGGTTCTGGGGGAAACGGGATCGGCTTGCGGCGAACCATGGCCAACTCCGTGCGCTCGGTGTGACGGCCGTCGAGCAGGTCGAGCATGGTGAGGGCACCAAAACGGGTGGCGGCCACGCCGAGTCCGGTGTAGCCCAGCACGTAGGCCACCCGACCACCCATGGCCGTCCCCCAGAAGGCCGAGAACCTCGAGCAGGTGTCGATGGCACCGGACCAGGCATGGGTGAAGCGGATGCCCTCAAGTTGGGGGAACGTCTCGAGGAAGTGCCCCGCCAGCCGGGCGTGGGTCTCGGGGTTGTCCTCGAACTCCCGAGCCATCTTGGACCGGAAGTGGTAGATCGCGTCCCACCCACCCCACAAGATGGAGCCGTCGTTGGTCATGCGGTAGTAGTGGAACTGGTAGCCGCCGTCGGAGATCCCCTCCCGCCCCTCCCAGCCAATGGCCTGGCGCTGCTCGGGGCTCAAGGGTTCGGTGGCCAGCTGGTAGTCGTAGACGGGCACCACGTAGCGTCGAGCCGACCGGATGAGCGAGGGGAAGGCGTTGGTCCCGAGGGCCACCCGTCTGGCCAGCACCTGGCCGTAGGGGGTGGTGAGCGCCACCTGGTCGCCGGCGTCGGTCAGCGACGTCACCCTCGTGTGCTCGAAGATCTCAACCCCGAGCGACAAGCACGCTCGCTCGAGCCCCCAGACCAACCGAGCGGGATCGACGAGGGCGGTGCCGTCGGGATCGAAGGTGCCCCCGAGGTAGGTCGGTGAGTGCACCTTGGCTTGGACCTCGTCACGATCGAGGACCTGGACCTTGTCGCCCATCTGGTTCCGCAGCTCGGCCTCGTCCGCCAGGTGCTCGAGCTGCCAGGGTTTGACGGCCACCAGCAACTCGCCGGTGCGCTCGAAGTCGCAGTCGATGCCATAGCGAGCAATGGTGGCCTCGATGGCGTCGAGGTTCTCCCGCCCCATGCGCTCCAAGGTGGCGATCTCCTTCGGGAACCGCCGCAGGCCATTGGTGAAGCCGTGGGTCAACGACGCCGAGCAGAAGCCACCGTTGCGGCCCGAGGCGCCAGCCCCAGTCTCGGCCTGCTCCAAGACCATGACGGTCCGTCCAGGGTCTCGTTCCTTGGCCAGCAGCGCCGTCCACAGCCCCGTGTAGCCACCGCCCACCACGCAGAGATCCGCGGAGCGCTCCCCGACGAGCGCAGGGTGCGAGGTGGGCTCGAGGGGGTCGTCATCGAGCCACCAGTTGTCTGGCTGGGCGTCGGCCAAGTGCCGCAGGACGTTCGGGTCTCGTTCATCCATGGCGTCGGCCCGAGGGCGTGCTCCCCTACTGTCGGTGGCGTGGCTGGCATCTTAGGACCGGTCACCGTTTCCTTGGCTGAGTGGAGCGACGTGGAGCACAGCTATGCCATCCCCAACCGGTGCTTGGTGCTCCTCCTGGGCTGCTCCTCAGCCGGCAAGAGCACGCTGGCCCACCGGTGCTTCGCCCCCGAGGCCATCGTCTCCAAGGACGCCCTGCGGGCTGCGCTCGGGATTTCGATCGCCGACCGCACCGTCCTCCAAGAGCTCAACGCCTTAGCCACCGAGGCCGTTCGGGCCCGACTCGAGGCTGGGGGGCTGGCCGTCGTCGATGCCACCAACGTACGAGCCGAGGACCGGCGGGGACCCTTGGCCGTCGCCCGAGCGGCCGCCGTGCCAGCAATCGCCATCGTGGTTGGCACCGACGTTGCGACCTGCTGGCAGCGCACCCAGGAGCGTCCGGATCGGTTCCTCGCCCGCCAGGTGCTCGAGCAGCAGTGGGCGGATCTCGTGGCCAGCCGGACCACCCTCACCGATGAGGGGGTGGACCAGGTCATCGAACTCGCCACGGCCTCAGACCTCGACCACGTCACCATCACCACCGTGCGGTGAGGACGCCACGAGCGCCTCGACGTCGATGGGGGTTGTCGCTCTAGGGTGCAGTCGAGAGCCCCCTCGAGGAGGAGTACGACATGGTTGACCTCACCACCCTTCCCCCTGCCCTGCACCGGGGCGAGACCGACCTGCCCGAGGTGGACCTCGGTGATGGCAGCACCATCCAGCTCCTCCAGGTGGACCTCGACCAAGGGCTATGGGTGCTGCGGACCCGCTTCCAGCCCGGCTACAAGGTCCAGACGCACCGCCACACCGGCCCGGTCTACGCCTTCACCCTGTCGGGGAGTTGGCACTACCTCGAGTACCCCGAGGTCAACACCGCTGGCTCCTACCTCTTCGAGCCGGCCGGCTCCACCCACACCTTGGTGGTGACCGAAGGGTGCACCGAGGTCACCGATGTCTTCTTCGCCATCTATGGGTCGAACCTCAACCTCGATGCCGACGGCAACATCACGAGCGTGCTCGATGCGCCCAGCGTGCTCGCCGCCTACCGGGCGCTGTGCGCCGCCCAGGGCTTCGCTCCCCCGGCGGTGATCGGCGCGCCTTAGTTCTGTGGCGCAGCCAGCACCGGGTTGAGCGTGATCACCACGAAGTCGAGTTCGCCATTGGTCAAGTGCGCCGCACCTTGGACGATGGTCTCGGCCGCGGTGCCATCGGCCCGCTTGATCCGCAGGGGGTACATGTCGGTCATCCCCAGCCGACATCGGTCGAGCCGCTCACGGGTGGCCGCGTGGTCCCGGTCGAAGATGTACTCGAAGATGGTCTGGGTGGCCAGCACCTCGGGTGCCGCACGGAGCAGCTCGGCCACGGCGTGGTTGGCGAACAGGATCTGGCCATCACCGGTGATGAGCATCGCTGGCGAGGGCAGGTGCTTGAGCAGGGTCTCGTAGTAGTCCTGCTGCTCGGGGGCCCGCTCGTTAGGCTCCACCTTCTCTGAGACCTCACGCAAGGAGACCACGACGCCACCCACCTCAGGCACCGAGACCAAGTTCCGACCATCGGCCTCGTACCACCGGTAGACGCCATTGATGTCCCGAACCCTGATCGTCACCCAGCGCTCGATCATCGAGGCGCCGGTGAGGAGGTCGACCAGCTTGGAGAAGGCCAGGTTGCGGTCTTCAGGGTGCACGAGGGTCATCATGGACTCGAGGGAGTCCACCCAGAGGTCTTGCGCCTCGATCTCGGCCCAGGAGCGGATCCACTGCAAGGTGCCGTCGGGGTTGAGCACGATGGTGATGTCGCCCGTGGCCCGCATGATGGCCTCGACGAAGCTGCGGGACACCACCCGCCGGTCGACGGCGGACTGCTCGAACTGGCTGAGGGGCAAGGCGAAGCGGACCACGGTGCCAGAGGGTGAGTTGCGGTGGATGCGCAGCGAGCCTGCCAGGCGCTCGGCGCGCTCGCGCATGGTCTGCAACCCGAAGTCGTCTGGGCCGATGTGGTCGATGCCGACGCCGTCGTCGGCTACCTCGAGGACCAAGGAGTTGTTGATCGACTTGAGCGAGACCGAGATGTGGCTGGCATTGGAGTGCCGCTCTGCGTTGACGAGCGCCTGCTGGCCGATGCGGTAGACCTCCCGGCGCAGCCGCTTGTCCATCTCGGGGATCTCGCCGAAGTCGATCGAACAGCGAGCGCCGATGTGGTCCGCCACGTCGAAGATCAAGCTCTCGAGCGCGTCTTGGATGCCGAAGTCGTCGAGGACCGGTGTGGTTAACTCCGAGCAGATCCGGTGGATGATGTCGATGAGGTCATCGCACGCTCGGACGAGCCGCGTCCCGGCCTCCTTGGTCGAGGCGTCGAGGTCAGGATCTGCGATCCTCATCCGAGCCTCAGACTTGATGGCGGTGATGAGCTGCCCCAACTCATCGTGGAGGTCTCGAGCGATACGGGCCCGCTCGAGCTCGCGAATCTCCTCGCCGTAGAAGACCATCTCTCTCAGCGTGGTGGCCTGCTGGGTGAGCACCGAGCGGTAGGCCGTGACGTCGAGGAACATCCCGGCCATGCCAATCACCGTTCCCGAGGGGTTGGCGATGGGCGAGGAGATGCAGTGCAAGCGCAGCTCGTTGCCGTAGCGACCTCGAACGGTGAGCTCACCTCGCCAGTTCGGCCGGCCGGCGAACCGTGAGGCCACCCGCTCGGCCTCGCCTTCGCCCACGATGCCAATCTCGAGGTCCGCGACCGGACGACCGAGAACCTCTTGCTCAGAGAAGCCGAAGAGCACTCGGGCGTAGCGACTCCAGTGGGTGATCTTGCCCTCGAGGTCGACCGCGATGACCACGAGTGGGAGGTCGGTGGCGTAGGTGATGAAGCCGTCGATGACCTTGTCGAGGACCTTCGGGGTCTCCTCGAGCAGCGTGTCAGCCCGCAGGTCGAACATGGCGGCGAAGACCTCGCTCCCACCGGCGTGTTGCGGCGCGACCCACTCTGCAGCGTCGACCACGGCTAACCCCGCAGCGGTGAGGTGCTCATTGGTTGATGCCTTGGCCCTCACGGATCAGCCCGTTGCGCAGTGCGTACATCGTCAGGTCGATGTTGTGCTCGAGGCCCAACTTCTGCAAGATGCGCGAGCGATAGGTGGAGATGGTCTTCACCGACAGCGACAGGTCCTGACCAATGCGGGTGACCGACTCGCCGACCACGAGTCGCATGAAGACCTCGTACTCACGCTCGGAGAGCAACTCGTGGGGACGATCCGTCACCACGGTCATTCGAGCCCGCTTGGCCAACTCGGTGGCCACCCCTGGGGAGATGAAGGTCTGTCCTGAGGCGATCTTGCGCACCGCCTCGAGCAGGGTCTCGGCGGTTGCGCCCTTGGTGAGGTAGCCGTCGGCGCCGGCTCGAATGCAGCGGAAGCCGTACTCGCGCTCATCGTGCATGGACAGGACGAGCACGCCAACGGTTGGGTACCGGACCTTGATGTCCTTCAGCGCCTCGATCCCACCCATGCCCGGCATCGAGATGTCCAAGATGCAGACGTCGCAGTCAATCTCTGAGAGGTTGGCGATGGCTTCCTCGCCAGAGTTGGCCGTGGCCACCACCTTGGTGTCCGCAGGCTCGTTGAAGACCTTCTCGAGGCCCTCGACCAAGATGGCGTGGTCATCGACGACCATGACCCGAATGGGGTCGTCGTCGCTCGTGATCGAGTCCACCACTGCCTCTTCAGCTCCGGCGTGCACCACGTTGCCACCTCTCCTCTCCGCCATTGTGGTCCAACAGCGGCCTTGCGTCGAATGCGTCTCGCCCACCTGCCCGGGGCGTGGTGGGCACCCGAACGGTGATTCGTGATCTCCTTAGGGGGTCATGGTGGCCCAAGAGCGTATGGGGAGCCCCGAAATGGTTCGGTACGATGCCGAGGTGGAGGACTCCCCGACAAACCTCACGGCAGAGGATGGCGGCGGGCGCCTCGGCTCGTGGCTCGTCGCCATCGCCACCGTGGTGGCAATCGCTGTCCGGCTCCCCGGGCTCACCACGTCGAACGCGTTGTTCCGTGATGATGCTTGGTTGGTGCTTCCCGTCCGGGTGCCGATCAGTACAGCGATCCACATGGGCACCACCGTTCCGGGATTCACCCTCGTGCTGCGAGCACTGATGGGCTTCTCGCCCACCTCATCGCTGCTCGCCCAAGCGATCCCCTTCCTCGCCTCCATCGCCGCACCGGTGGTGCTGTGGCGGCTCTGCCAACGCTACGGCGCCTCCTCGCTGGCCGCTGCGGTTGTGGCCATCGTGGTCACCTCGAGCCCGGTGGCCATCGACTACGGCGTGCGGGTCAAGTCGTACTCGACCGAAGTCCTGCTCGCCTGCCTGCTGCTCGTCGTGGTCGAGTGGGCCTCGAGGACAGCCACGTCGAAGGCGCTGTGGGGATTCGTCGCCGTGGCGCTGCCCTGCCTGTTCCTCAGTGCCGCCACCGCGACCACCATTTGTGGCTGCGTGCTCGGGCTGTGGTGGCTGCTCGGCCGGGCACCGGCGACCCGGCGCAGGCTCCTTGGCCCCACCGCCCTGCTCGGCCTCGGAGGGCTCCTCTTCTTGGTGGGCTTCTACCGCCACATCCCACCCTCGCTGCACCAGTTCTGGCAGCCCTTCTACCTCCAGCTGCACAGCCCCCACTCGATGCTCCACTCCAGCCTGACCATTGTCGGTGGGTTCAGCCACGGCCTCACCGGACTCCCGGGACTCTTCGGCCATCCCACCAGCGCAGCGGTGGGTGCCCTCGGGGTCGTGCTCGTGGCAGGCCTCTGCGTGCTCGGCGCCACAGAACTCGGCGGGCAAGGCGTCACCGCGGTCGGCGTGCTCTTCCTCGCCGTCCTGGCCACCATCGCGCAGCGGATACCCCTCGGCACCGGCCGCACGGACCTCGTGCTCTACCCGGCGGTGGCCGTGCTGCTGGCCGCCGGGCTCGATCAGGTGCTCAAGGCCTCGTGGTGGCCGAGCACCCCGAGGATCACCCTGGCGCTCGGTGGTGCCGTGGGCGGCGTGGCCATGCTCGGCGCAGCGCTGCAGCCCGCGTGGTACCCCGTCCAATCGCTCGGCACGCTCACCGCCCAGGTCGAGCACCTCGACCGCGGCACGCCCCTCGTGGTCGATGCGCCCAACCGCTACAACTGGAAGCTCTACCAGCTCGGCCCTGCTGCGGTGGTCCTCACCCAGACCAACGAAACCGGGTTCACCGTGGAGGGTCGGGACCCCTCAACCTTCATCGCCTCATCGGACCCCGGCGATGCCACCTACGCCCCCCAGCGTTGGGCGAGGGACATCTCGAACCGGTTCGGTACGCACCTGTGGATCCTCGGGGTCACCGCCGGGCTCGTCTCCCCAAGTGACCGACGCGTCGCCCACCCCGAGGTCCCCCACCACAGCGCGCTGTACCGAGCGCTGCTCGCTGACGGGTGGACGCCGAGCCGAACCGTGGCCGACGACGGCGTCTACGCCACCTTGCTCTCGCGGCAATCGATGGTTCCAGTCAGCTAACCCAGCGGGAGGCCGGGCTGGTCCTCCAAGGACAGCGCGCCACCCTTGGAGCGCAGCGCACCCTTGGGGAAGATCTGTCCGGGGTGGAACGAGCGGACCGCCTTGGTGCCGGCACGACCCCCCACCACCTCGACCCAGGACTCGCCGGTCGATCGATTCACCACATGGGCCAAGAAGCTGAACTCTTGGGCCCGCCCGGGCACCTTGTCGACGTCCACCCGATCGCCAACTTTGAGCCCCGACCAGGTCGATGACCGCAGGTACTTCTCCTGGCGGACGTCGGTAACGGTGGGCTTCTTGGCCATGGGCCCATTGTGCAGCACGGGTGGAGCTCGCGTTGACGTCACCGCCGACCTCTACCCTTGGGCATGGTCACCGCCCCGAGCACCTTGTCGCCCTCGAAGGCCTCCACCTTCACCCAGTGCCCTCGGCGGTACCGCTACACCGCCATTGAAGGATTGGTCGAGCCGCCGACCCCCGCCACGGTGACGGGCACCATCGTCCACGCTGCCTTGGAGCACCTCTTCGTGGAGCACCCGAGGGGCACTCGAGGCCGAGCCCAGCTCGAGGCCACGACCGCCACGGCCCTCGCCACCGCTATCGACGAGGGAGAGGTGGAGGCGGCGGGAATCGCTCCCCACCAACTCGACGCGCTGGGGACCAAGGTGCGGGCCATCGGTGAGGGCTACCTCAAGCTCGAGGACCCCAACGATCCAGTGGCGGTGGCCACTGAGTTGTTCGTCGACACGCACCTGGCCCACACCCACCTGCGGGGCATCGTCGACCGTCTCGACCTGCGCCGAGATGGCACCTTCGCCATCGTCGACTACAAGACCGGTCGCACCCCTGGCCCGGCGTATGAGAAGAAGGCCTTCGAGGCCATGCGCATCTACGCCATGCTGCTCGAGCCGCTGCTGCCAGCCCCGGTCAGCGTGCTCCGCCTCTACTACCTCTCGAGCTCGACCATCCTCGAAGAGGAGAGCTCGCCTGCGAGGAATGGAGCGGTCCGGCGACGCACCGAGGCACTGTGGGACGCCATCGAGCGCAGCTGCGCCGCCGATGCCTTCCCACCCCGGCCTGGCCCGCTGTGTCGGTTCTGCCACTTCGCCGCGCACTGCCCAGGTGACCCGCCCTCAACAAGGGCGGGAATGGACCCAGCACCCTGAGCGTTAGAGCAACCATGACCACGCCCGCCTTTGGCCTCAACTACGACTACCGCTGCCCCTTCGCCCGCAACGTGCACAACCACGTCATCGCCGCCCAGCGGGCCGGTGCGAACTTCACCATCGCCTTCGAGCCCTACACCCTGAGCCAGGGGCACATCGAGCCGGGCAACCCGCCAGCGTGGGAAGACCCGGCCTACGACGGCGACCTGCTGTCGCTCGAGGCATCCCTGGCGGTCCGTGACCTGTTGCCTGGGCAGTTCCTCGATGCCCACGAGGCCTTCTTCGCCGCCCGCCACGAGCGGTTCATCCCCCTGCGGAGCCGCGAGGAAGTCGGCGGGGTCCTCGAGAGCGTGGGCATCGACCCCGCGGTCATCTTCGCCCACGTCGACCGAGGCGCCCCGAGGGCCGAGATCGCCGAGACCTGGCTCCGTCGCCATGACCGTGACGAGGTCTTCGGCGTGCCGACCTTCTTCGTTGGCACGAGCGCGGTGTTCATCCGCCTCATGGACGGCCCCAACGGCGATGGAGCCCACTCGGCCGCCACCATTGAACGGCTGGTGTCGCTGATCGCCGACCACGGCGAGATCAACGAGTTCAAGCACACCAAGCTCGACCGCTAGGCGGTCTTGGTCGCTGCCCGACGGGCCAAGACCTCGAAGGTCGCCTCACGCTCGTCACGGTTGCCAGAGATCGAGGCCACGAAGTCAGTGACGCCAGCGGCCTCGATTGCGGCGATGCCTTCGAGGATCTCATCCTCGCTGCCCATGAGGGCGATGTCACTGGCGGTGTTGGCGCCTTCACGGTCCAACATGGCGCGGTAGCTGGGCAGCGTGGGGTAGATCTTGTACTCCTCGTCGATCACCGCGGCGGCTGCGGATCGGTTGGTGGTGCAGCACACCGGCAACGCCATCTCGATGCGTGGTGCAGGCCGGCCAGCGGCCGCTGCCGCTGCGGTGATGGTCGGCACGATGTGCTCTGCCACCGTCTTCGTGCCGGTCATCCACGTCGCGGTGCCATCAGCCACGGTGCCGGCCAGCTTCAGCATGGTGGTGCCGAGCGCGGCCACGAGCACCGGCGGAGGCGTCACCTCGGGGACATCCAAGGGTGCGAAGGTGACCGCCGTCAGGACCTCACCGTTGAGCGATGCTCGCTCGCCATGCAGCATGGGCATCAGGGCCTCGAGGTACTCGGCCATGTAGCGAGC
The DNA here is from genome assembly GCA_903847955.1 of uncultured Actinomycetes bacterium. Taxonomy (GTDB): domain Bacteria; phylum Actinomycetota; class Acidimicrobiia; order Acidimicrobiales; family RAAP-2; genus CAINFA01. The sequence goes on along the minus strand of CAINFA010000228.1, from coordinate 13,325 downwards.
AGGGCGCTCGAAGCTCATGCCCCAGCAGTTCTCGACCACCATCTGGTGCGAGAGGCCAATGCCGAGGGTCAACCGGTTCTTGGTGGCCGACTGGACCGTCAGCGCCTGGGCTGCGAGCACTTGGGGGTGACGGGGGTAGACGGGCACCACGCCCGTGCCGAGCTCGATGCCGGGCACCGCAGCGCCAGCGACGGCCAGCACGGTCAGTGCATCGTGGCCGAAGATCTGGCTGAGCCAGACCGAGTCGAAGCCGGCGTCGTGGTGTCGGGCGATGTCGGCGGTGATGCGCTCGACCGTCTTGCCGACGTTGATGGTGGTTCCAATGCGCACAGCGCCTCCCTCGGGCTTGGGGCCTGACCGGTAGCGTGGCCCCGTGGAGCGAGAGGCTAGCGGGCAGGCACGAGTGCGGCCGTGGAGAACCGTCGGCATCGTGGGCGGGGGCCAGTTGGCCCGAATGCTGGCCGAAGCAGCCTCACCTCTCGGGCTCACCACCATCGTGCTCGCCGAGCAGGCGGCTGATGCAGCCACCTCTGTGGCTGGCGAGGTGCTGCTCGGCAGCCCCCAGCGGCTGGAGGACCTCCGAGCGCTGGCGGCTCGGTGCGATGTGGTGACCTTCGACCACGAGCAGGTGGACCTCGAGGCCATTCGGACCCTCGAGGCGGAGGGGTTCGCCATCGCGCCCTCTTCGACCACCCTCGAGGCCGCCTGCTCCAAGGTCACCCTGCGCCAGCGTTGCGGAGCCGCCGGGCTCCCCTCCCCCCGGCATCTCGTCGTTGCAATGGGGACCACGAGCGACGAGGTCAGAATTGCCCTCACCCAGTTCTGCGCCGAGGTGGGAACGAGCCTCATCGTCAAGCCAGCACGTGGCGGCTACGACGGGCGGGGCGTGCACCAGATCGAGGACATCGCTGAGGCCGCCGCACTGGTGGAGACCCTCAGTGCCACCGACGACGTGCTGTGTGAGGAGGTGGTGGCCATGTCCGCCGAGCTGGCGGTCATCGTCGTCCGCCGCCACGACGGGACGGCTACCTGCTACCCACCGGTGGTCACCACCCAAGTGGAGGGCATGTGCCGAGAGGTCCTCGTCCCTGGTGCGGTCGACGCCGACCTCGCCGCTCGCGCCCGGGCGCTCGCCCTCGAGGTGGCATCGCTCCTCGAGGTGGTGGGGGTACTGGCGGTCGAGTTGTTCGTGGTCGGCGATGCCCTCGTGCTGTGTGAGGTCGCCGCTCGGCCCCACAACTCAGGACACTGGAGCATCGAGGGTGCCACCTGCAGCCAGTTCGAGAACCACCTACGAGCGGTGTGTGGGCTCCCCTTGGGTGATCCCTCCCCCACCGCTTCGGCCATCGCCATGGTCAACGTCGTGGGACCGAGCGACGGCAGTGATCCCCTCGACCACCTCGAGGCGGCGCTCGCCGTCCCCGGTGCCCACGTCCACCTCTACGGCAAGGCACCACGGCCAGGGCGCAAGATGGGGCACGTGACGGTGTGCGGGCAGGACCCCGAGGCCGTGTCAGCCTTGGCGTGGCGATGCGCAACAGCGCTCGGCACCGAGGTCCCTAGCGAGTTGAGGAGGTAGGCGTGGACGATCCGATCGTGGCAGTGGTGATGGGCTCCTCGAGCGACGCCGAGGTCATGGCCGGCGCCTGCGAGGTCCTCGAGCGCTACGGCGTGGCGTTCGAGGCTCGGGTGCTCTCGGCCCACCGGCTCCCCCACGAGATGCTCGACTACGGCCGCACCGCACATGCGCGGGGCCTCAAGGTGCTGATCGCGGGTGCAGGAGGTGCTGCCCACCTACCCGGCATGCTGGCCGCAGCCACCACCCTGCCCGTGATCGGCGTGCCGGTGAAGGGCAAGGCCCTCGACGGGCTCGATGCCTTGCTCTCCATCGTCCAGATGCCCCGGGGGGTGCCGGTGGCCACCGTCGCCATCGATGGGGCCACCAACGCTGGACTCTTGGCGGTGTCGATCCTGTCGCTGGCCGACGCCGAGCTTGCTCGTCGTCTCCTCGAGGCGAAGGCGGAGTTGGCGGCCCAAGCCAACGCCCAAGACGCCGCGCTCTACCGCGAGGCACCCGGGGCGCACTGAGCCCTGACGGGTAGGTTGGAGCCGTGGCCAGTACCGCAGCAGCCCTCGGACTCGACGACCGCACCCGAGCGGTGCTGCTCACCGCCGATGACCTCGGGCTCTGCCACGCCGCCAACGTGGCCACCTACGAGGCCTTCGCCCATGGCGGGGTCACGAGCGCCTCGCTCCTGATGCCTGCCCCTTGGGCCCGCGAGGCCCAGGTGCACTACCGAGGCGAGCCCATCGGCGTGCAGCTCGCCATCACCGCCGAGCACCCCTTCTACCACTGGGGTTCGATCACCTCGGCTCCCTCGCTCTTCGGCGGCGATGGCGGCTTCGCCGCCTCGGTGGCCGATGCCTTGGACCACGCCGACGTCGACGAAGTTCGCCGCGAGCTGCGTGCCCAGGTGGAACGGGCTGTGCTGTGGGGCTTCGACGTGACCCACCTGGCCGCCCACGCCGACGCCGTGCTCGAGCGCCCCGAGTTCTTCGACGTGGTGCTCGACCTGTGCGAGGAGTTCGCGCTGCCGCTGCGTCCAAGCCGCCGCAGCGACGACGAGTTGGGCTACCTCCAGCGAGAGCTCCTGGCCGAGCAGGGTGTGCTGTTCCCCGACGCCCTCATAGCCTCGAAGCTTGAGGTGAGCCTCGAGGGCATCGTCGACCAGCTCCGCCCCGGGGTCACCGAGCTCATCGTGCGACCCGCCTTAGAGTCCCGTGAGCTGCGTGCGCTGGCGATCGACGCCGAGCTGCGAGCCCACGACGCCGAGCTCGTGGCCACCGATGTCCTCCGACGGGGCCTCGAGGCCGCCGGGGTGGTCGTGCTCAGCTGGCGCGACCTGCGCACTGCCCAGCGCGCGCTCAGCTGATCCCGGCGAACAGGTCGTCCTCGATCCCAGGTGTGACCTCCACCCTCGACCGCAGGAGTTGGTAGTGCTCGTAGGGGTGCAACGACGCTGAGACCTCTGGCGACAGGCCGAACCACCACGTGGAGGTGGGGTCGATCTGGGTGGCGTGGGCCTTGAGGGCGAGGTCGCGCACGTGGCCATGTCCCTCGATGGAGATCTTGGCGGTCGAGGTGTCCACGAAGGCGTCGATGCGGGCCAACCACTCGGCGTCGTAGGGGGACTCGAGGCCCAGTTCGAGGAACTTGGCGTGCATGGCCCGGGCCCTCTGGACCGGCCAGACCACCGCGTAGAGCTTCTGGGGTTGGAACGGCGCACCAGCATCGGGGAACCGCTCGGGATCCCCAGCGGCCTCAAAGGCAGCGGCGGAGACGTCGTAGACCTTGAGGTGGTCGGGGTGGGGGTACTGCTCTTGGCGCTCGGGGTAGGTGATGACCACCTGGGGTCGCTCGGCACGAAGAATGGCGACCAAGCGCTCGGTCGCCGCGTCGAGCTCGGCCTGGGCGAAGCACTCGGGGTGGCTATTCGCCGGCGAGTCGGCCATGCCTGAGTCCCGGTAGCCCAAGCGGTGGACCTGGTGGTAGCCGATGATGGCCGCGGCCTCGTCGAGCTCCCGGGCTCGCACGGCCGCGAGGTCAGCCTTGACCTCGTCGGTGTCCATGGCGGGGTTCAAGATGTCGCCTTCGGCGCCATCGGTGCAGCACACGAGCACCGTCCTCGTCCCTTGGGCCCCGTAGCGGGCGATGGTGCCCGGGCCCTTCGAGGACTCGTCGTCGGGATGGGCGTGGACGGTCAGGATGCAGCGGGGGTTCGTCATCGGGCGCCAACCTACCGTGGGCACTTGGGCCCCCATGCGCCGAAGGAGGTTCGAAGCCAGAGCAGGAGCCCTGCCGTACACTTGGGGGGCGGCACGTGTCGCGCTGAGGAGGACTGCAGATGGCTGGGACCTGGGGACGCGTGAAGTCGATCTTCCAAGCGAAGACCAACACCGCGCTCGACAAGCTGGAGGACCCTCGCCAGACGCTGGATCTGAGCTACGAGAAGCAGCTCGAGCAGCTGACCCAGATCCGTCGGTCAGTAGCCGACGTCGCCACCGCCAAGAAGCGCATCGAGCTGCAAGCTGCCGAGCTGCAGAAGCAGGCTGACAAGCTCCAGGGCCAGGCCAAGGCCGCCATGGAGCAGGGCAACGAGGACCTCGCCCGTGAAGCCCTCACCCGCCGTGGCGCTCTCGCGAGCCAGCTGGCCGACCTCGAGACCCAGCACCAGTCGGTGGCCGACCAAGAGCAGAAGCTGGTGTCGACCATGCAGACCCTCCAGGCGCGGATCGAACAGTTCCGCACCCAGAAGGAGACCCTCAAGGCGACCTACACCGCCGCCGAGGCCCAGACCAAGGTGGGCGAGGCCGTCGCCGGCATCTCGGACTCCATGGGTGATGCCGGCGCCGCGATGCAGCGCGCCCAGGACAAGATCGCCTCGATGCAGGCACGCGCCGGCGCCATCGACGACCTCATCGCCACCGGCGCGCTGACGGACCTGACCACCCCGGTCGACGACATCCAAGCCCAGCTCGACAAGGTCGGCATCAGCTCGGAGGTGGACCAGCAGCTGGCCGCCCTCAAGGCCGAGATCTCCGGACCTGCGGCGAGCACCCCAGCAGCGTTGGCCGAGCCCGAGGCGCCCGTGGCCGACGCCGAGGTCGTCGACCCACCTCACGCTGGGGCCTAAGCCCCTCCGGCGACCTCGCCAGCCAGCGCTAGGTTGGCCCGGTGCCCAGCAGCGCCCATCTGTCTCGTGTCATCTCCCTCGAGGGAACGGTCAACTTCCGTGACCTCGGTGGCTACCCCGCCGGAGGCGGCCGGAGCACCCGCTGGCGCACGCTGTTCCGAGCCGATGGCCTGAGCGCACTCACGAGCACTGACCTCGAGGTCCTGGCCGAGTTCGGGCTGCGAACCGTGGTCGACCTCCGCACCAGCGCCGAGGTCAGCGCTGGGCGCTTCCCCGTCGACCAGCTCCCGGTCGCGTTCCACCACCACCCCTTGATGACCAACGTGGTGAGCCCGCACGACTTCAACGTCACCCCGGGGTTCTTGGCCTCGACCTACCTCGAGATGGTCGACGGCGCCGCTGACGTGCTCGCCGAGGTGGTTCGACTCTGCGCCACCCACGACCGGCTGCCCCTCGTGTTCCACTGCACGGCCGGCAAGGACCGGACCGGCGTGACGAGCGCCATCGTGCTCGGCCTGCTCGGGGTTCCCCGATCGGTGATCGTCGAGGACTACGCCTTGTCTGGGCTCGCCATGGAGCACCTCCGAGAGCGCCTCGCCACCCAGTTCCCCGACGCCAGAGACGTCATCATGGGGGCTGGCGAGGTCTTCGCCGCCGACCCGGCGGCGATGGAGGGGCTCCTCGACCACCTCGAGGCCACCTACGGCGGCATCGAGGCCTACGCCCGCTCAGCCGGGCTCACGAGCGACGACCTCGCCCGCCTGCAGTCCGCCCTCCTCGACTAGCCGAGCAAGGCGCTGAGTCGGCGAGCGAGCTCGAGGTCGAGTTCGGTCAGCCCGCCTCGGTCGTGGGTGGTGGTGGCGATGGTCACCGAGCCGTACTCGAGCAAGATGGCCGGGTGGTGGTCCAGCTCTTGGGCGATGGCGGCAGCGGCCACCACCAGTGCCAGCCCATCGGCGTAGCGGTCGAGGGAGACCTGGGTCACGAGCTGCTCCCCGTGGCGAGACCACCCTCCGTTCAGCCCCTCGAGCGCGGCCTCGATGGCTGCGTGGTCGAGCAACCCCGGACGTGGGCTCACGGGTGGGTCATCTTGGAGGGATCAACCGCCTCGTCGAAGGCCTCAGGGGACAGAAACCCCAGCTCGAGGGCGGCCTCTCGCAGGGTCGTGCCCTCCTTGTGGGCCTTCTTGGCCACCTGGGCTGCCTTGTCGTAGCCGATGATCGGGTTGAGGGCGGTCACGAGCATGAGCGAGTTCTTGAGGTGTCGGTCGATCTGGGCGAGGTCGGGCTCGAGTCCCTCGACGCAGAACTCGAGGAAGGTGCCGCACGCATCGGCCAGCAGCTCGACTGAGTGCAGGTAGTTGAAGATCAAGACTGGCTTGCAGACGTTGAGCTCGAGGTTGCCACGCGACCCCGCCACCGACACCGCGGTGTCGTTGCCGAGCACCTGGATCGACACCATCAGCATGGCCTCGGACTGGGTGGGGTTCACCTTGCCCGGCATGATCGACGAGCCCGGCTCGTTCTCGGGCAAGCGCAGCTCGCCCAGACCCGATCGCGGCCCAGAGCCCAGCCACCGCAGGTCATCGGCGATCTTGGCCAGCGACACCGCCAAGGTCTTGATGGCCCCGTGGGAGAACACGAGGGCATCGTGGGCTGCCAGCGCGGCGAACTTGTTGGGAGCGGTGACGAAGGGCAGGCCGGTCAGCTCGGCGATGCGGTCGGCCACGAGGCGACCAAAGTCCGGGTGGGTGTTGAGCCCCGTGCCCACAGCGGTGCCGCCAGCAGCGAGCTCGTAGACCCCAGCCAACGAGCTCTGCAGCCGCTCGAGGTCCGCGTCGAGCTGGGCCACGTAGCCCGAGAACTCCTGACCCAAGGTCAGCGGGACGGCATCCATGAGGTGGGTGCGGCCGATCTTGACCACGTCGGCGTAGGCCTCGGCCTTGGCCTTGAGGCCATCACGGAGGGCCGTGACGGCGGGGATCAGGCGGTGGGTGACCTCTTCGACCGCGGCGATGTGCATCGCTGTGGGGAAGGTGTCGTTGGACGACTGGCTCATGTTCACGTCGTCGTTGGGGTGAATCGGGGCCTTCGAGCCCATCTCGCCGCCGCTGAGCTCGATGGCCCGGTTCGAGATGACCTCGTTGACGTTCATGTTGGTCTGGGTGCCCGAGCCGGTCTGCCAGATCCGGAGGGGGAACTCGGCACCAAGGGCGCCGCGGGCTACCTCATCGGCAGCGGCGACGATGAGGGCGGCTTTGTCAGCCGAGAGCTTGCCGAGTGCCTCGTTGACCTGGGCCGAGGCCTGCTTCAAGATCCCAAAGGCCCGAATGAGCGGTGGCGGCATGGTGTCGGTGCCGATGGCGAAGTGGTGCAGGCTCCGCTGGGTTTGGGCACCCCAGTAGTGCTCGGCGGGGACCTCAACGGCCCCCATGGTGTCGGACTCGGTGCGCATGGACACAGCAGCTCTCCTTCGGTTCTCCCCTAGTTTGGCGCGTGCAGCGACCGACCTCGGCGCCCCAGATCCGCCCGGGCGCCTCGACAGGTGCTTGGGCGCTGGCTCAGACCTTGCCGGGGCGTGGGTGGTCGTCAGGGCAATCGATCAGCTGACCGGCGTAGCGCGGATCGTGCACCCAACGTCCGGTCCACCACGGCCCCATGGGGGGCGCCATGGAGAAGACCTGCTCGAAGTCCGCTGCCACCGCCGCGGCCATCTCAACCGCCCCGGGCTGGCAGATGTGCACGGTGTCCACCGACCGGACCCGGACCCAGGCCGCCTTGGGGACGTCCCTGTGGTCGCTCGGGGGCAGCCATGAGGTGTAGGCACCGTTGAGCAAGAGCGAACTCGCCACGGGGAGGTACATCGCCACACCTGGGTGACGGGCCACCACCGACTTGGCCGAGGTGGCGAAGGCCGCACGGGCCGGAGCCGAGCCGAGCACCTCACCGAGCGCAGACGAGCCCGCCCAGCCGAGATCTCCGGTCGGCGGGTACTCCAAGAAGAGGAACCCCTTGGCGCCGTAGGGGCCGCTCGTGGCCTCGTGCACGAACCGATCGAGCAAGAGGTCGTAGAGGGCGGGGTGCTCGAGGGCGGCACGGTTATCCCATCCCCACATCGCCACCACGAGCGTCGGTCGGAGTCGCTGCAGCTGGCCAGCTAGGACCGTGGACCAGTTGGGGTCCTTGGTGAGACCCCAGCCAGGGAAGGCACGCTTGAAGTCGACGGCCTCACCGGTGGATCCGAGCGCCTTGGCCAGTGCCAGCTCCAAGGAGAACATGACCGAGTCACCGAGGATGAGGACACGCACCTTGTGCCGAGGGCTTGGGGTGAAGCGAAGGTGGATCGGCACCTGACCCTCAAGGCCTCCGGAGCCGGGGATGACCCCGTTGACCGGGGTCACCGGTGCCGTGGGCGGGGTGGCTGCCAGCGGCGGCACTGCCCAAGCGGTGGCGACCGAGGTGATGGCGATGGTGGCTGCCATGGCGATGGGCGCCACCGTCCAGCGGGCCAGCTTGGGGTAGCGCATGCGGCGCAAGGGGCGTTCGAGGAGGTAGAAGCTGACCGTGGCCAGCACGAAGGTCACCGCCACCTTGACGAGGTCCAGGCGGTGCCCGCTCAGGTTGGTGCGCAGCGGGGTCAACAGGCAGTACGCCGGCCAGTGCCAGAGGTAGAGGCCGTAGGAGATGGTGCCAATCCACGCCAACGGTGCCCAGCCCAGCACCCGGCCCAGCACCGAGGGTCGTTGTTGACGCGCATCGGCGATGACCACCGCTGCGAGCACAGCGCACACCAAGAAGCCACCTTGGAACATGAAGCGCTTGGGCAGACCGTCAATCCCGCCCTTGCCTGCGGCGTGCCAGAAGCCGAGCAGGAGGACGAGGCTCACCGGTGCTGCGAGCGCCAAGGTGCGGCGACCCCGCTCGCTCGGCTCGCCCTTGCCGGCGAGGAGGAAGGCCAACGACGCCCCAACCGTCAGGTCGAAGGCCCGAGCGAAGGTGTTGTAGTAGATCGCCGAGGCCCCAACCCCGGCCTCGAACATCGCGAGCATCACCAGCGCCGAAGCGACGGTGGTGCCGACCCCAACGATGGCCCCAACCCGTCGCCAGCTGCCCCGGAGCCCCTTGACGATGACGGCGACCACGAGAGGCCACACGAGGTAGAACTGCTCCTCGATGGCCAATGACCAGGTGTGCTTGAGGGGCGAGGGTGCTTGGAAGAGGGCGAAGTAGCTCTCCTTGGCGAAGATGGCGTGCCAGTTCGCCACGTACAGCACCGTGGCGTAGGCGTCGCCCCGGAGTCCGCTAATCGAGGTCGACGGCTGCAGCGGGGGCAGCCAGTACCGCTGCGCCCAGCAGAAGGTCACCACGACCACCACCACCATGGACAACGACGCGGGCAGGAGCCGTCGGGCCCGGCGACCCCAGAAGGCCCGCAGGGCGAGGACACCGGTGCTCAGGCGCTCCTCGATGAGCAAGGTGGTGATGAGGAATCCCGAGAGCACGAAGAAGAGATCCACGCCCAGGTAGCCGCCAGCGACGCTCCCAAGCCCGAGGTGGTAGGCCATGACCCCGAGCACCGCCAGTGCGCGCAGACCATCGAGGGCAGGCAGGTGTCGACCTCGGATGATCGAGGTCCCACGCTCGTCGGTGCGCGCCGGGGCTGGGGTGGCGAGGTCGGTCACTGGCCAGATGCTCCCAAGGAACGGGCCCGTTGTCCAAGCGCATCGAGGCCGGCGCGCATCGAGGTGCACCAGTCCCACCGCTTCACGCCGCTTCGGGTTTCGACGAGGAGCGTCGAGGTGCCACCGCCCGCAACGACCTCGAGCACCTCGAGGCGAGATCCTGAGGCTCGTGGTCGACCGAGATGCTCAACGAGCACCTCGACCACCGGACCCCCCTCGGTGAGGAAGCCTGGCCGGTTGGCGGCGTCGTGGATGGAGGCCGTGGCACCGTGGTAGCTGGCCACCACATGGTCGGTCATCGCCGAGATGATGCCGAGGTCGTCGTGGAGCTGGCCAGGCGTGCGCCCGCGAGCATCGAGCACCACCCGCCAGCGCCCGCCACCGAGGTGGTCCACGGTCACGAGCTCACGCACCAGCACCGAGGTGGCCCGACCAGCACCGAGCGGTACGAGCAGGGACCAGTGCGGCGGGGGCGGACCGAGGGCACCGGCGACCGCCAGGAGGTCGACGGCATTGGCCTGGGTCAGCACCACGGGGAGACCATCGGCGAGGGCCACGAACTCTGGGAGCAGCGCGGCATCGTCCACCTCGACGACCACCGCAGTCAAGGCGACGTCGACCGACGGGGCCTCGGAGGGTTCACCATCGCCCATCGCTACAGGTCGATCTCAGGGAGCCGTTCGACGTTGACGTCTTTGAAGGTGATGACGTCGACCTTGGGGACGAAGCGCGCTGGGCGGTACATGTCCCAGACCCAAGCGTCGGTGAGGTGCAGCTCCACGCAGGCCGGAGTGGTATCGGTGCGCACCGAGACGTTGACCTCATTGGCGAGGTAGAAGCGTCGCTCGGTCTCGACCACGTAGGCGAACATCCCGAGCACCGCACGGTACTCCTGGACGAGCGCAAGCTCGATGGTCGCTTCGTAGCGCTCGAGGTCCTCTTCGCTCATCGCGAGGCGAGGTGCACGGCGCGGACGGGCATCGGAGCGTCGCTAGGAGCGAACGACCCGACGCTCCTTGATCTTGGCCGCCTTGCCGTGCAGGTCACGGAGGTAGTACAGCTTGGCCCGACGCACGTCACCGTAGGAGTCGACCTCGATCTTCTGGATCGTGGGGGCGTGCACCGGGAAGGTGCGCTCCACGCCGACGCCGAAGCTGACCTTGCGGACGGTGAAGGTCTCTTGGACCCCGCCACCCTGGCGGGCGATGACCACGCCTTGGAAGACCTGGACACGCTCTCGCGAGCCCTCGACCACGCGCACGTGGACCTTGACGGTGTCGCCCGCTCGGAACTCGGGGACATCGGACTTCATGGAGTCCTTGTCGATGGCTTCAGTCAGGTGCATAGCGAGTCTCTCTCCAGGTACGGACCGGGGCGCATAGCCTAGCCGACGCGGGTGGGCGTGGGCGACCAGGGTGCCTCAGCCCTCGAGGAGCTCCTGCTCGGCCTCGGTCAACCCGCCTCGGGCCTCGAGCAGGTCAGGGCGCAGGTCCCTCGTCCGTTCGAGCGCACGTACCCGGCGCCACCGCTGCACCGCGCCATGGTCGCCCGACCGCAAAACTGCGGGCACGGCATAGCCCCTGAACTCCGCCGGGCGGGTGTACTGCGGGTACTCGAGCAGGCCCTCTGAGAAGCTCTCCTCGAGCGACGAGCTGGCGTTGCCGAGGCCTCCATCGAGCAACCGAGTCACGGCCTCGACCACCACCAGTGCGCCCAGCTCTCCCCCGGCCAGCACGAAGTCGCCGATCGACAGCTCCCCGTCGCACAGGTGCTCGGTGATGCGGTGGTCCACCCCCTCGTAGCGACCACACAGCAATGAGAAACCCTCCGTTGCCGCCAGCTCTCGAGCCACACCTTGGTCGAAGCGGCGTCCACCGGGCGACAGCAGCAACAGCGGCCGACGCATCTGCCCTTGCGCCTCGACCGCCTCCACCGCGGCGAAGACCGGTTCGGGCATCAGCACCATCCCCGCCCCACCGCCAAAGGGAGCATCGTCGATGGTGCGGCGGGCATCGGTGGATCCCTCACGCAGGTCGTGCGATGCCAGCTCCAACACGCCAGCGCGCTGGGCTCGACCCAGGATCGAGGTGCTGGCGTAGTGGTCGAGCACCTCAGGGAACAAGGTGAAGACGTCGATGCGCATCACAGCTCGAGCAAGCCCTCGGGTACGTCGACCACCACGCTGACGCCGGGTTCGGACTCGACGATGAACACCGAGGGAATCAACGCCCCGGTGCTCGTCACGAGCAGGTCCGAGGCCGGGTTGGCCTCGACAGCGGTCACCGTGCCCAACGCCTCACCACTCGAGGTGGCCACCGTGGAGCCGACGAGCTCGTGGACCCACAGCACGCCATCGACCTCGACCGGCTCGGCCCGCAGCACGGTGCCACGGACAGCATCGGCGACCTCGCGGGTGGCGATCCCTTCGAAGGTGCACAGCCACCGCTGCTGCTGCCGGCGGCTCGAGGTCACGGTGAACGGTCCGCGATCGCTCTGGAGGACCGTGCCTGGTGCCAAGCGGTCCTCGAGGTCGCTCCACAAGTCGACGTGGAGCTCGCCACGGAGCCCGTGGGCCTTGAGGATCACCGCCACCTCAACGAGGCGGGGCTCCATGGGATGGCTCAGACGTCGACGATGTCGACGTTGGTGGTGGCGCCGACCTTGGCCCCAGCGGCACCAACCACGGTGCGGAGCGCTTGGGCGGTGCGGCCCCGGCGGCCGATGACCCGGCCCATGTCCGAGGGTGCCACCGTCACCGACACCTTGACCGTTGCGCCCTGGACGCTCGAGGTGACCTCGACCTCATCGGGCGCATCGGCCAGCGAGGTGGCGAGGTAGGTCGCCACGCGCACAGGCAACTCCGCCAATGAACCGTTGGCGTCGTCAGTGACGACCTCGTCGTCGTCGTAGCGAACCTCGTCGTCGACGAGGTTGATGTCGCCAGCCTCGTAGCCCTCGGTCACTTGGCCTTGGCCGCCGTGAACTCGTCCCAGGCACCTGAGGTCTTCAGGAGCTTCTCGACGCGCTCGGTGGGCTGCGCGCCCTGGCGCAGCCACTTGAGTGCGGCGTCGTTGTCGATCTTCACGATGGTCTCAGGGTCAGCCTTGGACGCACCACGGGGCGCGTAGGTGCCGAGGATCTCCAAGAACCGACCATCACGGGGACTGCGGCTGTCGGCCGCGACCACACGGTAGGTCGGCTGCTTCTTCTTGCCCATCCGCACCAAGCGGAGCTTCACTGCCACAGATCCTGCCCCTTCGTCATCGTGCGCAACTCGCTGCGCAGCTGGCTGAGCGCGCGTCTGCGCATCTCGAGCCGTAGAAGTCTAGCGCCCCTTGGGGGGCGTCACACGCCCACCCTTCTTCTTCTTGGCTTTGGCGGTCCCACCTTGGGGCTTAGGTGCCCAAGGGGCGGGTGCCGCGGGACCCGAACCGAGCCCAGCCAAGCTCGGCGGCAGCTGGCCGCCCATCAACTGGCTGAGCGCCTCAGGGTCGTTCTTGGCCATCTTGGCCATCTGGCGGGCCTGGCTGAGCCGGCCTCCGCCACCCAGACCGGCCGCGCCGCCCATCTGGCGCATCATCTGCTGCATCTGCTTGAACTGCTTGAGCAGCTGGGCCACCTCGGCACTCGAGCGACCCGAGCCCTTGGCGATCCGAGCCATCCGAGAGCGGTCGATGATCGAGGGGTCTTGGCGCTCGGCCTTGGTCATCGAGTGGACGATGCCCTCGAGGCGCGCGATGTCGCGGTCATCGATCTGGTCTGCGGCTGCCCGCATCTGCTTGTTCATGCCCGGCATGAGCTTCATCAGCCCGCCGAGCGACCCCATGTTCTTGACCTGGGCCATCTGGGCCAAGAAGTCGTCGAAGGTGAAGCGGCCCTCCATGAGCCGGCCGGCGGATTCGGCCATGAGCTCGGCGTCCATGGTGCGCTCGGCTTGCTCGATCAAGGTG
>CAINFA010000227.1 GCA_903847955.1 uncultured Actinomycetes bacterium | reverse complement strand
TCTTCGCCACGGCCTTCTTGGCCGGAGCCTTCTTGGCGACAGCCTTGGTGGCCGGAGCCTTCTTCGCCACGGCCTTCTTCGCCACGGCCTTCTTGGCCGGAGCCTTCTTGGCGACAGCCTTGGTGGCCGGAGCCTTCTTCGCCACGGCCTTCTTGGCCGGAGCCTTCTTCGCCACGGCCTTCTTGGCCGGGGCCTTCTTCGCGGCAGTTGCCACTAGCGCACCTCCTTGGGGTAGCGATGCATCGTGCCGAGGACGACTGCAGGGCGCTGGGCTTCCAACCCAGGTGCGCTCCACACCCATCGCTCGGGTAGTTGGTCGTAGCCCGCGGGTCCACACACCACAACCTCGCGGTCGCGCTGCGATGCCATCGTCGCTACCACCCACTGCGCGTGCGAGGACGACGCGTCTCGCCGACGCGCTCGCGTGGTCGCGGCGATGGCACAGGTGCCACTTCCGAACTCGACCTCACGATGTCGCTTCGACACATTGCACCTCAATGCGCATTGGGTTGCCCACAATGAAAGATGCTGGACCGCGCTGAGTCAAGCACCATCGCGTCGCGCACGTGCGCGCGAGGTGGGTCACGTGCGAGGTTGCGCGCGCAACGAGCGGTGATGCTCTCGAGGTGCACGACGCATCCCAACTCGCCGCCGTGCAGGCGAGCGCGCGACGTGGTGGTGGTGTCTACCTCGGCGCCGCACCTGGTGGCCTCGCCTTCAGCGGTCATGGTCGCTCGACGCTCGTGCTCGGCCCAACTCGCGCCGGCAAGACGACGTCGATCATCATTCCCAACGTGCTGGCGTGGCCCGGTGCGGTTGTCGCAACCTCCACCAAGCGCGAGCTCCTCGACGCCACCCTCGATGCCCGAGCAGCCATGGGCTCCGTGCACCTCTTCGATCCCTCGGGCACCGTTGCCGTGCCTCGAGGCGTGCACCGCGTTGGCTGGAGCCCCACCGATGCATCGGCGTCATTCGACGCCGCACTGCACACCGCCACCACGATGGTGGATGCCTCGGTGCTGACCGCAGGTGCGATGCACCGATCGGCTGACCACTGGAGCGAGCGGTCGAGCGCGGTCTTGGCGACCATGCTGCACGCTGCGGCCCTCGGTGAGCTCGGCGTCCGCCAGGTGCTGGAGTGGGTGGACCGCCACGACGGCGAGGAGGCGCTCGACCTGCTCAGCACTCACCCCGGCGCCTCGCCACATGCCCGCGCGTTGCTCGAGGGCATCGTCGCCACCGACCACCGAGAGCTCTCTGCGATCTGGTCGACGACCTCGGGGGTGCTCGGCGCCTACCGCAGCGAGGCCGTCCTCGCCTCGACAGAGGGTCCTCGGACGGACCTTGGACGCTTCGTCACCTCGACCGATGCCATCTACCTCTGCGCGCCCGGTCAACGCCAGCTGCAGTTCGCACCGCTGTTGGTGGGGCTCATGGGGGCGCTCCGGGAGCACTGCTACGCGGCGGCGACCACCTCGGCACCCGAGGTGTTGCTCTGCCTCGACGAAGCGGCCAACATCGCTCCGCTCCCCGAACTGCCGAACCTGGTCAGCGAGGGCGGCGGTCAGGGCATCACGAGTTTGGTCTGCCTCCAGGACCTGAGCCAGGCTCGGCTCCGCTGGGGCCGCGAGGCAGATGCCTTCTTATCCCTCTTCCCTGTCACGGTCGTCCTGCCTGGCATCGCCGATCTCCCCACCCTTGAGGCGCTGTCGAAGCTCGGTGGCGAGCACGACATGCCACGTCGTTCCTTCAGCATCAACACGACGGCGCGGAGCCGCAGCCGTTCCCACAGCGTCCACCTCGAGCACGTCCGTCGCCATCCGGTTGACGCGCTGGCGCGCGGCCAACACGGCCACGCGATGGTGCTCGGGCCGACCAAGGTCCTCACCGCGATCGAGCTCACGCCGAGCCACCGCCAAGCGCCGTGGTGCGAGCTCCGTGGTGACCTGCGCCAGCGCACCCATGGGCGAGCGCGTTAGCGATCGCGCTCGAGGACCAACGATGCGTGGTGCTCAACCATTCGACACCGCGTCTGCCACCGGAGGAGCGCAGCAGGATCGAGGGGACGGGGACCGAACCGGCGCAGGGCATGGCGCTCGGGGAGCACGGCGCGCGGAGCGAGCGATGCTTCGTGCACGCCGAACCCTCGGTCACTCCCACTGAGCAGAACCTCGGTGGCGGCTCGGAGGTGAGCACCGTCGGCGCCCGTCCCCGCCACCGACCACGCCCGCACCACTGCCCTCGCCGTCACCTGGCGATCCTCACCGAGGAGCCCGGCGGCGAAGGCGTGCTCATCGAGGCGCCGTGGCCGGGCGCGAGGAGCGAGCACCAAAGTTGCGGCGTCGAGCTCGAAGCCCGTGGCCCTGGCGGTTCGCTGCCAGCGTTGCTGGAGCATGGCGCGGGTCACGCCGGCCGCCTTCGGCTCGAGGCGCATGGCGACGTCGCCATCTTGGCGACGCTCTGCGGACCGCGAGGAGAACACCGCCTCGAGGTGCCGCTGCTCGAGCGTGGTTGCACGAGCGGCGAGTCCAGCGGCTTCGAGACCCCCGAGGAGGTGCGAACGGTAGATGGCGTCGGCAGCTGCTGCATGCGCCCAGAGCCCTCGACCATCGAGTGCCCCGAATCGACCCGTTTGGTCTCGACCGAGGTTCTGGACGAGCACGTGGCTGTGGAGGTGCGGATCGAGTCCCCGACTCACCCCGTGGGTGAAGTGCACCATGGCCGCTGCGGTGACCTGCTGCTCGGGGCCGTTCGAGGGTCGCACGGTCGCCAACGCGTGCGCCTCGAGGTAGTCCAGGGCATGACCCACCCCCTCGTCGTGCGCCCGAACCGCCACGGCTGCGGTGGCATCGTCACCAACGAGGTGCAGGCTGATGAGCTTGGGCGCCGCGAAGAGCAGCTCGAATGCTTCGACCTGTCGGCGAGGGTGCGCCAACGTCGTCATCCCGTGCCGAGGCCTCCCGGCGAAGAACTGCTCGAGGTCTGCTCGGTGAGGCTCACCGTCGTAGCCCAACCCAGCAGCGCCCTGCCCGCGGAACTCCCCGCCACGGTGCGCGCCGATGCCGTCGAGCTCGAGCGCGGCGTCGGCGAGGTAGTAGTCCGGGTCGATGGCCCTGCGAGCGGTGATGCGCAGCACCACCGTGGTGTGCGCCGATCGCCTCGCTCAGGAGTTGGCTGCGTACCTCGCCAAGAGCTCGCGAGCCGCGGTGGCGCCAACTTCGCGCATCGACGAAGGAGCCACGACGCGCCCGTGGGCCCCCAGTTGGACCAAGAGCTCCGCCATCCATCGCTCAGAGCTCACCGCGAGCGAGATCACCGTGTGGGTTCCTCGTCGTTCGACGCCGAGCACTGGCACCGAGTCCGCCACCCAAGCACCGTGCTCATCGACGACGAGCAGCACCTCGGAGGCACCGTCGAAGAACCCCCGACGGCGGGACGGGGCCCTGACGTCCTCGAGCTCTGAAGGGACAGGACCGAGGTCGGCGACCTCCTCGATGCGGTCGATGCGGAAGCTGCGAATGGCGCCTGCTTGGTGGCAGAAGGCCTCGAGGTAGCCCCGACCTCGCTCGGTGAAGACCTCGAGCGGGGTGACCACCCGATCCTCAACCACGTCTCGATGGAAGCTGTAGTAGCGAAGCGAGAGCTGCCGATGGGTTGCAGCCGCTGCCACGAGCTCCTCGAGGCGCCCCGTGGGGTCGATGGTGACCTCGAGGGCGTCTTCGGCACCCAGCGCAGCGTTGAGCTTGACCACCGCCGAGGCCAGCGCCTCGTCGCCAGGGCCCCTGATGCTGAGCATGGCGTGCCCAGCGGCGGCGAGGAGGAAGCCCTCCTCTCGACCGAGCCGGCGGGGCTGGGCCAACTGGGACGGCAGGGTGGCCACCACCCGATCGCCGTCCACCATGATGTCGAGCAGGGCATCAGGGGTGTAGGGCGGGCTGCCGCAGCAGGCGGCCAGTTCGAGCTCAGCCACCACCTCCTCTGGGGTCATGGCGAAGCGCTCACCGATCTCGGTAATGCTGGCCTCGCCGACCTGAGCCAGCCACGTCACGAGCGAGAGCAGCCGGCGGAGACGCACCTTCGAGCGTCCGAGCACCACCTCGGGCTCGGGTTCATGGTCCGCCACCTGGGGCGGCGTCACCTCTGCGGGCAGCGACGTGGGTGCCAGCATGGCTTCGAGCCACTGCCGGAGTTCGGCACGCAGGTGCTCAGGCTCGACCACGATGCCGTGCTGACCAAGGCGCAGTACCCAACTGCGGGCCATGGCAGCACTCGACGCCGACAACGCCACCCGCACGAGCCCCGCGGCCGAACCAGGTGTGGTGACCACCGAGCCGAGCTCAGCCCGTAGGCGGGCGAGGCCGACTGCGTCGACCTCCACCACGATGCCAGGGAGCCCCTGCCCCTCATCGAGGCTGACCCCCACTGCGCCTGAGGCCCGGCGCAGGTCCTCAGGTGGTGCGGGCCTCGACCCAGGAGCTCCCATGGTGACGGGACCCTCGAGGCGATCCACTCGGTAGCGACGCTCGGCGGCACGCTCGACGGCGTAGCCCTCGAGGTACCAGTGGCCGGTGATGAACCGTAGCAACCAGGGGTAGACGGTCCGCTGCTCTCCGAGGTAGCTGAAGTGGACGATGGCCTCCGTCCGAATCGCTTCGAACAAGGCGGCAACAGCGGGTGGTCGCTCCAGCTCGAGCAAGGGCGTGCTCGGCCGCTCCCCGACGACCCCCAACTTGGCCAGGGCGCCCCGGGCGCCATCTCCTGGGCCCGTCGTGCCCGCTACGGCGATCGCCAGCGCCACCTGCTCCTCGGTGGTCAGCTGCAGCGAGGGAAGGAAGAAGCGGTCAGGGTCAATCCGGTAGCCCTGCTGGGCCGCACCCCCAATCTCGACGACCTCGATCTCAATGCCCTCTTCTCGCAGCAGACGCTTGTCCCGCTCGAAGGCCTGGCGCCTGGCATCTTTGGCCTCTGGGTACCCAGGGATCTCATTGGCGATCTGGTGGAGCGACAACGGCGTGCTCGTGTCGAGCAGCAGCAGCACGAGGTCAGCGAGACGTTCGAGCGGATCGATCTTGGCCATGGCAGGCAATCTAGGCCCGCCAGCGAGGTCGACCTACAGCTCGTCGTGCTCGAGGTCGGGCGCAGCGCGCCGCCATGGACCCGAGCGACCGCCGGTCTTCTCCCACAAGGCCACCTGCTCGATGGACATGGTGCGATCTTGGCTCTTGCACATGTCGTAGATGGTGAGCGCCGCCACGGTGCACGCCGTCAGCGCCTCCATCTCCACACCGGTGCGATCCACCGTGTTCACCTCGACCTCGATGCTCACGTAGGTGTCGCCGATGAAGAAGTTCACCACCGTGGTGCCCACCACCACCATTTGGCACATTGGGAGCAAAGTGGCTGCCTGCTTGGCCGCCTGGATGGCTGCCACCCGTGCGGTGGCCAGCACGTCTCCCTTGGACATGGCGTTCGACGCGATCAGGTCGGTGGTGGCGGGCGCCATCACCACCCGCCCCCGCGCCACCGCTCGGCGCATGGTGGGCTCACGAGGCGGCAGCTCCCGGGAGAGCGAACTCTGCAACGGATCGAGGTCGAGGTGGTGCTGGTTCGGCACCGGCCCAGTCTAGGACCCACCTCCTCGTCGCGTTCGACGGTGGCATCCTGCGGTAGGATTAGCACTCGATAGCCAAGAGTGCTAACGCCCATCCCCCTGGCATGACGAGGTTCCGATGCCCACCTACGAGTACGCCTGCACCGCATGTGCGCACCGCTTCGAGATCGTCCAACGCTTCAGCGACGATGCCCTGACGACCTGTCCGAACTGTGGCGGCGCCCTGCGCAAGGTCTTCGGCACGCCCGGCATCGTCTTCAAAGGTGGTGGCTTCTACAAGACGGACTCCCGGTCGTCGAGCTCGGCCAGCGTCCCGCCGTCGAGTTCTTCGAGTGACGCCAGCTCGGGGAGCACACCTGCTCCCGCCCCGGCGCCGAGTACCCCGAGTACCCCCGCGTCGACCGACAGCTGAGCCGAGGTCAGCTTCCCGACATCGACATCGCACCAATGGCGAGGCTCTGACCGGCGGCGACGCCTGGGAGCCACTCGACGTCGGCGCCAATGGCCACCACCTCGGCCAGCATCTTCTGCAGGGTGGAGGCGATGGTGACCTCCCGCACGGGCTCGGCCAACTGGCCGTTGCGAATCATGAGCCCTTCGGCACCGACCGAGAAGTCGCCGCTCGTCGTCGAGACCCCAGAGTGCACGCCGGTGATGGACTGGACGTAGAGCCCTTCGCCCACCATGGCCAAGACGCCAGCCTGATCGAGGGATCCTGGCTCGAGCAACAGCGCCCGACAACCCGGCCCTGGGATACCGGCGAAGCCTCCCCGCACCGCTGAGCCAGTCGAGGCGGTCTTCGCCCGCCGAGCCGACACCGTGTCGTAGACGAAGCTCGAGAGCACGCCGGCATCAATCAGCACGTTGCGCCGGCAGGCCAGTCCCTCACCATCGAAGCGAGCGGCCCCGTAGGCCCGAGCATCGGTGGGGTCATCAATCAGGCGAACCTGCGGTGCGGCGACGACCTCTCCGAGCCGGCCGCCGAAGAAGGACCTCCCCTTCACCACCGACTCACCATTGAGGGCGCCCGAGAGCACCCCGAGCAGCTGCGCTGTCACCTTGGGGTCGAGCACGACGGTCAGCTTCGCCGATGCGGGCTTGGTGGCCCCGAGCAGGCGCACGGCGCGCTCGACCGCTTCGGTCGCGGTCCGATCGAGGTCGAGCGCTGCGAAACTCCGACCTGCGGTAGAGCCGTAGCCGGTCTGGGTATCGTCGCCATCGCCGGCGATGACCGACACCCCGGCGTAGGCGCTGGTGCGCTCAGAGGCGACGGAGATCCCCGTGGTGGTTGCCAGAGCCACCTCCACGATGGCATCGCCGTAGTCCGCGCTGCGCACCGAGCGGACCTTGTCGGCTGAGCGCACCCGTCGCTCGAGTTCGAGGGCGAAGGCGATCTTCTCCTCGGTGCTGATCCCGGCCAGGGCGGCGTCGAAGGTAGTCACGTCCTGCGGCGCCACCCCGTCGGGGCTGGCGAGCACCACATCAGGATCTGGCGAAGCGAACGCTGCGTTGTCCCGAGCATCTCGCACGGTCGCCGCGATCACCGACGGCTCGAGGGAACCAGCCCAGGCGAAGCCGACCTTGGACCCTTCGGGGCTCGAGCGGAGGATCCGGACGCCGATCCCCGCCGAGCTCGCAGCGGAGAGGGACTCGACGGCTCCGCTGTAGGCGCGCACCTCGGTCTCTGCGCCTCTGGCGGCGTAGACCTCCATCTCCTCACCTGCAGCCACCTGGGCGAGGACACCTTGGACCAGGTCTGCCAGGTCAGTGCTCATGCCGTGCCTCCAATGGTCACACCGCTGATCCGCATGGTGGGCTGCCCACACCCAACGGGCACCTGCTGACCATCCTTGCCGCAGGTGCCCACCGTCATCGAGAAGTCGCCCGCCACCGCGTCGATTCGCCCGAGCACCTCTGGACCATTGCCGATGAGGTTGGCGTCGCGCAGCGGTGCGGTGATCTCCCCGTGCTCCACCAAGTACGCCTCGGTGGTGCCGAAGACGAAGTCACCGGTGGCGGTGTTGACCTGGCCACCACCGAGCTGCTTGACGTAGATGCCGTGCTCGGTAGAGGCCACGATGTCCTCAGCATCATCGGTGCCGTTGATCAGGTAGGTGTTGGTCATGCGCACCATCGGCAGGTCTTGGTAGCTCTGCCGCCGACCATTGCCCGAGGAGGGACGACCCTCTTGCTCTGCTCGCAGGTGGTCCCACATGTAGTCGGTGAGTACGCCATCTTCGATCAGCACGTTGCGAGCCGAGAGGCGTCCTTCGTCGTCGATGCGAGCCGTCCCCCACTCTCCGGCAACGGTTCCGTCGTCCACCAAGGTCACCTTGGGTGAGGCCACCACCGTGCCAACCCTGTGGGCGTAGACCGAGGTGTCCTTCAGCACGAGGTCCGCCTCGAGGCCGTGCCCGCATGCCTCGTGGAACAAGATCCCTCCGCTGCCACTGGCCAAGATCACCGGCAGTTCGCCCGAGGGAGCGGGACGTGCGGTCAACTTGACCACCGCCTGGTGGGCGGCGGTGCGTGCCAATGCGGCCAGCTCGTCTTCAACCAAGAACTCAAAGCCACCGGTGCGGGCGAGCACCTGGTAGCCGGTCTGCAGCCCCGTGTCGCCAGAGGCGGTGCACACCACCACGAAGCGGACCCGAACTTGGTCGTCCTCCTCGAAGACCCCGTCGGTGTTGGCGACGAGGATGCGACGCCGGGAGTCGGCCAAGGACACCTGCACCTGGCTGATGCCACCGTCAATGGAGCGAGCGGCGTCATCGGCCGCAAGCATCAACGCCAACTTGTCGGCCTTTGCGATGGCCTCAGGGAGCACGAGGGCCCGTGGCTCGACCGGCCCCGACGGTCGCAACTGCACCGAACCAGCGCTGCCGCCAGTGTCACCGGCGATGGCTGCCGCCGACCGCACGGCTGCCAAGAGCGAGGCCTCAGAGAGGTCAGCGGTGTGGGCGAAGCCAATGGTGTCCCCCACCATCACCCGGATGCCCGCGCCTCGCTCACGCCCAGAGGACAACTCCTCGATGCGCCGATCGTCGAGCGATGCACCCGCAGTCGCCCGATCCTCACAGAAGATCTCTGCCCACCGCCCTCCTCGGTCGAGGGCCGCCTGGAGCACCGAGGTGGCGAGGTCGTGGTCGAGGAGCGCTTCAGCCATGGCGGTAGCGTACCGGGCATGGTCGCCGACGCCGCATCTCGGGGGGTCGGCCGGGCACCGGCGGCGTCGTTGGTGGTGGTGGCGGCTGCGTTCGCCTTGCTCGGGGTGCTGTGGGGCACCTGGGCGGCCACCTTGGCCAACATCCAAGACAGCTTCTCTTTGTCGAACACGGCACTCGGCTGGCTCTTGGCCATTGGCGTCAGCGTGGCGGCGGGAGCGGGCACCGCGGTCACCCACGTGGCTCGTCACGCCCGACCCCTGCACCTCGTGGCCGCCACCATGGCGGCGTGGTCGGTGCTCTTGTTGCCCCTTGGGGCTACCACGTCGGTCTGGCCCTTCGCGCTCGTCTTCTCGGCGATGCAGATCGCCGCGGGCTGCATGGACGCTGCGATGAACGCGGCCGCCACCCGGCACTTCCACGACCAGCCGGGCGGACTGGTCCGCTTCCACGCCATCTTCAATGTTGGCGCCGTGCTGGGTGCCCTCGGGAGTGGACTCGCACTGCACGCCGCCATTGGATGGCGCTGGTGCTACCCGGCGATCGGACTGCTAGGACTTGGCTCCACGCTGTGGTGGTGGTTCACCGCGAGAGAGGCGGCGGACCCCATGGTGGACCCACGGGTCCACCTCAGCGTGCCCTCCCCCACCGCTGAGGTGGGCCCAGCACTCCGAGAGGCCCCTCGCCAGCCACTGTTGGCCACCCTCCGCCACGACCGCCTCATCGGCCTGCTCATCGTCTTTGGACTGTCCCAGCTGGTCGATGGAGGCGTGTTCACCTGGGGCGTGCTCTACCTCCGCAACGAGCTCATGGTGGGTGCCTTGGTTGGTGCTGGTGCCTACGCCCTGGGCCACGTGGTGTCGGCACTCAGCCGGGGCCTCGGCGGGCCCATCTTGGAGAACCTCGCACCGCTCTCCGTCGTGGCAATTGGGTCCACGACCACCGCGCTGTCGCTCATCGTCGAAGCCTCCACCAGCGTGGTGGCGATCGCTGGGCTGGCCTTGGCGGTGGCTGCAGGTGGCGTGGCGCTGAGCTGGCCGCTGCTCATGGCCGACGTGGGTCAGCGATCTTCTGCTCCAACCGCGGCGGTGGGGGCCTTCACCGCCAGTGGGTACCTCGGCTGGGTGGCGGGCGCGCCCATCGTTGGCGCCTTGGCCGACCACACCAGCCTCGGGGTCGGTCTCGTCGCACTTGGGGTCATCTCACTCGGCGTTGGTGCCTCGTGCATGGGCGTTGCCAGGCGGAGACTCAACGGCACCAGCCGGTAACCTAGAGACGAGCCACTTCCTGGAGGGTCCCGTGCTGCTACCCACGATCGAAACCCCTGCGGACCTGCGGGGGTTGTCTGAGGAGCAGCTGGTCGAGCTGGCAGCGGAGATCCGGTCCTTCATCGTGAGCACGGTGACCACCACCGGTGGGCACCTCGGGTCCAACCTCGGTGTCGTGGAGCTCACCTTGGCCCTGCACAGGGTGTTCGACTCCCCCAAGGACGTGCTGCTCTTCGACGTCGGCCACCAGGCCTACGTCCACAAGCTGATCACCGGCCGCCGCTACGGCTTCAAGGAACTCCGTCAGCCCGGGGGCCTCTCGGGGTACCCCAACCGGGCCGAGTCCGAGCACGACTGGATCGAGAACAGCCACGCCTCACCCGCCCTGAGCTACGCCCACGGCCTGGCCACCGCGTTCGAGCTCAACGGCCAAGGTGCCCGCAAGGGCCTCAACCGACGGGTGGTGGCCGTCATCGGTGACGGTGCCTTGACCGGCGGCATGGCCTACGAGGCGCTGAACAACCTGGGGCACTCCGGGCGGCGTTGCCTGATCGTGTTGAACGACAACGGTCGCAGCTACGCCCCAACGGTCTCACACCTCTCCCAGAGCCTCACCAGCCTGCGGATCAACCCCACCTACGTCCACACGAGAGAGCGCGTCCGCAACCTGCTCCGCGAGATCCCCAAGGTCGGCGACTACGCCTACAGCGGGGTGAGTGGTCTGACCAACGCCATCCGTGAGGCTGTGGTGCCCCGCACCTTCTTCGAGGCACTCGGTGTCCGCTACGTCGGGCCCATCGACGGCCACGACTTCTCCCAGCTCGAGCAGGCTCTCCGGGGTGCGGCCGACTGGGATGGGCCCATCGTGCTGCACGTGCTGACCCAAAAGGGCCGTGGCTACGCCCCGGCCGAGGATGATCAGCTGCACCACCTCCACGACTTCAAGGTCACCACTCGCGCCCGGGACGAAGACGAAGCTGCACCTCCGAGCACCATCGCCCCGACCTACACTGATGCCTTCAGCAAGGCCATGGTGGCAGCGGCCGAGCGCGACCAGCGCGTGGTGGCCCTCACGGCGGCGATGTGCGGTCCGACGGGGCTCTTGGCCTTCCAGAGCCGCTTCCCCGACCGGTGCTTCGACGTCGGCATCGCCGAGCAGCATGAGGTGACCGCCGCAGCCGGCATGGCACTGGGCGGACTCCGACCGGTGGTGGCGGTCTACTCCACCTTCTTCACCCGGGCCTTCGACCAAGCCAACCTCGACGTCGGCCTGCTCAAGTTGCCAGTGGTCATGGCCTTCGACCGGGCCGGGGTCACCGGAGACGATGGCGCGAGCCACAACGGCGTCCTCGACCTCGCCCTGTCGCTCATGATCCCGGGCTGCACGGTGTTCGCGCCGTCCTCAGCGGAGGAGATTCCGGTGATGCTCGACACCGCTCTGTCCTTGGATGGTCCCTCGACGATCCGCTACCCCAAGACCTCCGCCCGCCACGTCGACCCCCTCGACGTCGGCCAGGGCCTCCAGGCCCGCCTCGTGCACCAAGGCGATGGTTCGGTGTGCCTCCTCGGCGTGGGCAAGATGCTCGCAGCGTGCGAAGAAGCGGCCGAGCTGCTCGCTCGCGAGGGCATCACCGCCACGGTCTACGACGTCCGGGTGGTGGCTCCGGCGGATCCTGAGATGCTCGATGCGGCAGCGCACCACCGCATCGTGGTGACCGCAGAGGATGGCATTCGGATTGGAGGAGCGGGCTCGCACCTGCTCGATGGGGTCAGTCAGGCGGCCCGAGCTGCGGGAGTGTCGGTTCCCATGGCGGTGTGCCTCGGCACACCCAAGGCCTTCTTGACCCACGGCCGCCCCGACGAGATCTTGGCCCGACTCGGGCTCGACGGTCCCGGCATCGCCGAGTCGGTCCGCAACGCCCTGAGTGGCTCACCGGTCACCGTGACCCCAGCGGCGAACCTCCTCCACTGAGCAGCGACGTCCTCAGTCCTTGTTCACCCCGTGGGTTGCCACGAAGTCGTTGACGTCTTCGTAGGCCTGCATGGACTCACCAGCATCGCCCCAGAACCCGGCCAGCACGTCGTGTGCCAGGTTGCCGGTTGCGATGTAGTGGTTGTTGACGTCGGTGATCTCGAGCTCTCCGCGGCCCGACGGCACGAGGGTGGAGATGACGTCGAAGACGGTGGCGTCGTAGCAGTAGACACCGGTGACGGCGTAGTTCGACGGTGGGTCCTGGGGCTTCTCGTGGACCCTGATGACCTCGCCGTGGTCGCCGAACTCGGCAATACCGAGGTGACGGAGGTGCTCAGGCTCGGTGACCTCGGACAGCACGAGTCGAGCCCCAACGGGGTTGGCTTCAAAGGCCGCAACGGTTGGTCGCAGCGAGCGCTCGACGATGTTGTCGGCCAGCATGACCACCATTGGCTCGCTGCCCACGAAGGACTTGGCGAGCCCCAGGGCCTCGGCGATGCCCCCGGCGCGCTCTTGGCCACCGAAGTCCAGTGCGGCGAGGCCGAGGTGCGAACCATCACCGAGGAGCTCGACGAAGGCGTCGAGGTAGGTCGCAGCGGTGACCACCATGACCTCGGTCACCCCGGCCCGCACCAACGCTTCGATGGCGTACTCGACCATCGGTCGACCTGCGATGGGCAGGAGGTGCTTGTTGGTGGTGTCGGTCAACGGCGCGAGTCGCGAGCCGGTACCGCCTGCTAGAAGAACGCCTCTCATTGTACGAACGCTAACCCAGACCGCCCGCGCAGTAGCGGACGGCTTGCACGTTGAACCAACCTCGAGCTGTAACGACCCAAGGGCAGAGAGGGACCGGTAGCGTGACCACACCAGTTGACCTTGCGAGGTCGAGGAGGAACCATGGACCACGAACCTACCGTCGAGCTGACCGAGGCCGAGTGGCTCGAGAAGCTGGGCCCTGAGCGCTACGCCATCTTGCGCAAGGCTGCCACCGAGGCACCCGGAACCGGCTCACTGCTCTACCAGGACAACGAGGGAACCTTCAGCTGTGCGGGTTGCGGCACTGCGCTGTTCACCTCGGAGATGAAGTTCGACTCGGGGTGCGGCTGGCCGAGCTTCGACCGAGCCCTCGACAACGGCAGCGTTGGCGAACGACCGGACAACTCGCTGTTCATGCGCCGGACCGAGATCTTCTGCACCACGTGCGGGGGACACCTCGGCCACGTCTTCAACGACGGTCCGACCGCCACTGGACTCCGCTACTGCGTGAACTCGCTGTCACTCGAGTTCGACCCCAGCTGAGGTCCACTCCTCACCGCCGAGGCGGCTCGAACGAGCCACCTCGGCGGTGCAGAACCGTACCGATGCACCGACGTCGTCTGCGGTGAGCTCTACTCGGCTCCGACGGTGCCCGTCCTCGTCAGCCCACGTGCGCTGCCGGAGCCGGCCGGTGACGAGCACCCGGGTGCCCTTGGTCATCGACAGCGCCACGTTCTCGGCCAGTTCTTGGAAGCAGACCACGTCGAAGTAGGACGTCTCCTCCTCCCACTCCCCCGTCGCCTTGGCTTGGTGGCGGCGGTTCACTGCCAAGGAGAAGGTGGTGGTGGCCAGGCCTTCTTTGGTGTAGCGGATCTCGGGCTCGCGCGTCAGGTTGCCGGCCAAGGTGGTGGTTGCGGTCATGGCATCTCCTCAAGTTGGGTGAGGAGAGGATGCCGGCACCCTTCGCCGCCAACTTCGCAGCGACTCGAGATGAGCTAGACGTCGAGGAATCGACGGATGGCGATGGCTGAACCAATGGAGCCAATCGCCACGCCGACCACCACCACGATTACCACCGTCCACAGCAACTGCCAGTTGCTCAACAGCATCTGGTAGCCGATGGCTTGGGGGTTGTTGGGATCGGCCAAGGTACGCCACAACTCCTCACCACCGATGATGAGCCCCGTCGCCAACAGCGAGCCGAGCAGGCCCTGGATCAAGCCCTCGAAGATGAAGGGGATGCGGATGAACCAGTTGGTGGCGCCCACCAGCTTCATCACCGCCACCTCGCGCCGCCGCGCCAAGATCGCCATACGGATGGTGTTCAAGATGAGCACCGCCGAGGAGATCAGCAAGAGCAGCGCTACGACCAGCACGGCCCACTGGGCAATCTCGATGTAGCGCTGATCGTTGCGCAAGGTGGCGAATGGGGCCGTGACGTTGAACACCCCTGGTCGGCCAATGAACTCGTTGTAGACCACGGCTGCATCAGGTCCGGTGAGTGGCGTGCAGTTGAACGAACTGGGAACCTTGGAGACCTTGAGGACGTTGAAGACGCTCGGGGGCAACAGGTGCTGGGCTTCTTGGTAGTTGTCGAGCTGGGTGCGGTAGCCACAGTCGGTGACGTAGGGGGCTTGGCTGAGCTCAACCTTGACCGCAGCGATCTCTTGGGGGGTGGCGGCGGGCGACATCCAGACCCGCACCTGGGTGCCTCGGTGCCACTGCACCTCGGCGTTCGAGGCACCTTGGCGCAGCACGAGCGATGCCCCCACCAAGAAGAGCGAGATCATGACCGTGACCACCGCGGCGATGGTGGTGACCCGGTTCCGCCAGAGGTTGGAGCTGGTCTCCTTGACGACGTACTCGGCGTAGTTCGACATCAGCGCACCGCTCCAGCGTCGTCGATGCCGTAGACGCCTCGCAGCTGGTCGCGAATCAGGCTCCCGTGGTCGAGCTCGATGACCCGGAGGCGCATGCGGTCCACCAGGGCCTTGTCGTGGGTGGCCATCACCACGGTGGTGCCGGTCTTGTTGATCCGGTCGAGGAGCTGCATGATGCCCTCGGAGATCTTGGGGTCGAGGTTGCCGGTGGGCTCGTCAGCCAACAAGATCAGCGGGCGGTTCACGAAGGCTCGGGCGATCGCCACCCGCTGCTGCTCACCACCGCTGAGCTCACTTGGGAACCGAGCCGCCTTGTCCGCCAAGCCGACCAGCTCGAGCACTTGGGGAACTTGCGAGCGAATGACCGATTTTGGCCGTCCGATGACCTCGAGAGCGAAGGCCACGTTCTCGAAGACGGTCTTGTTCTGCAGCAAGCGGAAGTCTTGGAACACGCAGCCGAGGTTCCGCCGCAGGTACGGCACCCTCCACTTGGGCAGGTTCACGATGTCTCGACCGGCCTCGAAGATCTTGCCCGAGTCGGGCAGCTCCTCGCGCAGCAAGAGCCGCAGGAACGTGGTCTTCCCCGAGCCCGAGGCACCAACGAGGAAGACGAACTCGCCCTTGTCGATGAACAAGGAGATGTCCTTGAGCGCTGGCTGGGACCCCTTGTAGGTCTTCGAGACGTGTTCGAGTTGGATCATGAGCGGTGTCCGGACGAGGCGCTGGGGCCCCATCGGTGCCTTCCCACCCTACCGGTCCGAGCCTCCAGAACGGGGGTTCTCACCGGTCCGATCAGCTCGCCGCCCGCTGCCGCCGAAGCTCAGCCTCCATGAAGGCATCGAGGTCCCCGTCGAGGACGGCATCGACGTTGCCCGTCTCCTCGTTGGTTCGAAGGTCCTTGACCAGTTGGTAGGGCGCCATGACGTAGCTGCGGATCTGCGAGCCGAAGCTGTTGTCCGTGCGCTTGCCTTGGAGTGCATCGATCTCAGCCTGCCGCTCGGCCCGGGCCAACTCGGCCAACTTGTTGGCCAGGATCTGCATGGCGCGGGCCTTGTTCTGATGCTGGCTCCGCTCGTTCTGGCACGAGACCACGACGCCGGTAGGCAGGTGGGTGAGTCGGACAGCCGAGTCCGTCTTGTTGATGTGCTGACCACCAGCCCCAGAGGCCCGATAGGTGTCGATCCGCAGGTCCTTCTCGTCGATCTCGGGGGCGTCGTCGAGGTCCTCCATGAACGGCGTGACCTGCAACGTGGCGAAACTGGTCTGGCGACGGTGCTGTGAATCGAAGGGGCTCATGCGCACAAGGCGATGCACCCCTCGCTCAGCGGAGAGCAGGCCATAGGCGAACCGTCCCTTCACGATGAACGTAGCCGACAGCAGCCCGGCCTCGGATCCCTCCGTCGTCTCATCCACCTCGACGCTGAAGCCTCGACGTTCGGCCCAGCGCGAGTACATCCG
>CAINFA010000226.1 GCA_903847955.1 uncultured Actinomycetes bacterium | reverse complement strand
GCCAGGCCAGCCT
This sequence comes from uncultured Actinomycetes bacterium, assembly GCA_903847955.1. GTDB lineage: Bacteria > Actinomycetota > Acidimicrobiia > Acidimicrobiales > RAAP-2 > CAINFA01. The sequence goes on along the minus strand of CAINFA010000226.1, from coordinate 4,671 downwards.
CGAAGAACTTGATGAAGAACCGCTGGTTCCAGACCATGTAGCGCGGGTCGTGGCTGGTCACGAGGCGGCGCCAGTCAATGGAGTAGCCCAGCCGCTCGATCGATGCCCGGAGGGCTGCCATGTTCTGGTCAGTGAAGACCCTGGGGTGCGTCCCGGTCTTGATGGCGGCGTTCTCGGCGGGCAGACCGTAGGAGTCGAAGCCGAAGGGCGACAGGACGGCCTTGCCGAGCATGGTCTGGTAGCGGACGATCAGGTCACCGAAGGTGTAGTTCCGGACGTGCCCTTGGTGCGCCTGACCCGAGGGGTAGGGGTACATGCACAGGGCGTAGAACCGCTCGCGGGGATCGTCGTTGTCGACCTCGTAGATCCCGGCCTCGGCCCACCGCCGCTGCCAGGTGGTCTCGACCGCTGTCACGTCGTACGCCTTGGCCATCTCGAGATTCTAGGCCGTGGACGGTGCCAACCCCCTCGTGGCACCTCGGACGAACCACTGATGGAGCACCCCTGGGGCGGCCCTTGGTGCTGTGCAACCCTGCTAGTCTGCTGTTCCCACTTCTGGGGGTATAGCTCAGTTGGTAGAGCGCTTGACTGGCAGTCAAGAGGTCAGGGGTTCGAATCCCCTTACCTCCACCAGAGCAGTGCGGTCCGAACCCCCATGGCCTTACGCCATGGGGGTTCTTCGCGGCGCAACGTCGCCAGCACGGGCCCTGACACCGGCCTAGCATCGCCTCGGCGGAGCCAGGTGGCCCGCAACTCGACTACGAGGAGCCAGCCATGGACCAGCCGCGCGTCACCACCGCCAACTTCGTCCGGGCTGAGACCAACCGGATGTTCGCCACCTTGTCCGGGGTTACCGGCGGACTGAGCACGTTCATGCACACGAGGCGACCCACCGCCATCGACCAGCAGAACGTCATCAGGATGAACCGTGACACCCTGTACTCCATCGCCATCTGCGACCTCGACGGTGATGTGTCGATCACCCTCCCCGACGCCAGAGGTCGCTACCTCTCGCTCATGGTCCTCGACCAGGACCACTACGTCGGAGCCCTCCTGCACGATGCGGGTACCCACGTCCTGAACCCGGCCGACTTCGGCAGCCGCTACGTGGCGCTCGTCGTGCGCATCTTGGTGGACCCGACCGACACCGACGACCTCGCCCAGGTGAACGCCCTCCAAGACGAGGTCTTGCTCGAGTGCGGAGCGACGGGAACCTTCGAGGCTCCTCGCTACGACAAGGAGAGCTTCAAGGCGGTGCGCCAGGCCGTGCTCGAGTTGGCCAAGTGGACACCAGGGTTCGAAGGAGGCTTCGGGCGCCGCGGTGAGGTCGACCCGGTCCAACACCTGATCGGAACGGCCGCAGGTTGGGGCGGGCTCCCCCCGGCTGAGGCCACCTACCTCGGCGTCAATCCCCAAATGCCGGTCGGGCACTACATCCTCGAGGTCCCACGTGGGGTGCCCGTCGATGCCTTCTGGTCCATCTCGGTCTACAACGAGGCGGGGTTCTTCGAGCAGAACGACCTCGAGCAGTACAGCGTGAACAGCGTCACGGCCACCCAAGAGGCCGATGGCACCACGGTCGTGCACCTGGGCGGGCCCGGAGACCTCCCCAACTCCATCTGGCTCCCCGAGGGTTGGAACTACGTCGTTCGGCTCTACCGCCCGCACCCGGAGATCTTGGACGGCAGCTGGAGATTCCCCCGCTTCCGCCAGGCCTGAGGGGAGCGATGCGCCATGGCAGCGCTCGAGCGTGCGCTCTTGTGAGACCAAGGAGGTCTGCGTGGAGCATCGACCGCTAGGCAGCACGCACATCTCGAGCGTCGTGCTGGGGTGCTCGAACTTCGGGCGCCTCCTCTCCGAACCCGAAGCTGAGCGACTGGTGGCGGCCTCGCTCGACCTGGGCATCACCGCCTTCGACGTCGCCGAGGACTACGGCCGCCACCATGGACACGCCGAGACGGTCCTCGGTCGCGCCCTCGGCCGCCGTCGCCACCGGGCTGTGGTGCTGTCCAAGGTGGCCCTCGACCCTGAGCGTCCGGTCCTCGACGTCGAGGCGTCCATCCGAGCCGCGTGCACCGCCAGCCTCGCCCGGCTTGGCACCGATCACCTCGAGGTGCTCCAGCTCCACCGTCCCCACCCACATCTGCCCGTCGACGAGGTCGCCGGGGCCTTCGACGCCTTGATCGCCGAGGGGTTAATTGCCATGGGCGGGTTCTCCATTACACCCGCCGAGGACCTCGTGGCGCTACCGCTCGGCTCGAGGGCCGCAGCGGTGGTCCAGGTGGAGTACTCCGCGCTGTGCCGTTCGGCCGAGCACACCACCCTCCCCCGCTGTGGTTCAACCTCCACGGCCCTGTTGGCCTACTACCCGCTGGCCTACGGCTTGCTGACCGGCAAGTACCGGCGCGGCGCTGGGCCACCGCAGGGCTCTCGGCTCGACGTGCTCGGTCCCGCCCTCGCCGCCCGGTGGCTGACTGAGGCCAACCTGACCATCATCGACAGCCTGGTAGGGCTGTGCGAGGAGACGGGATGGACGATGACCGAGTTGGCGCTCTCATGGCTCCTTGGGCGACCAGGTGTGACCGCCGCGGTGCTCGGGGCCATGAGCGCCGACCAGCTCCGACGCGACCTCGCGGCGGTGCGACCAATGCAGCAGTGGCTCATCGACGCCGTTGACCGGTGCACCGAACCAGCACTGGCGCGTGCGAGCGCTCGAGGCTCAGCGGACCACGAGGCGCCGGTAGTGGTCGAGGTGCACTGAGGCCACTTCTGACTCGAGGTGCTCTCGGACTCGACGCCGACCAGCGTCGACGAGCTGATCTCGAACCTCAGCGTCACCCAGCACGAGGGCAATGGCATCGGCCAAGGCACGTGCGTCTCCTTGGGGCACGAGCACCGCCTCGCCGTGGCAGAGCCAGTCACCGATGCCGATGACGTCGGTGGCGCAGATCGGCACCCCTGCGGCCATCGCCACCAGCATGGCGAGAGCCTGGCCCTCCCACCTCGAGCTCACCACGACGAGGTCAGCTGCGGCGATGCAGCGATCACCGTCGTCGATCCAGCCCGAGAAGACCACCCGATCTCCGATGCCTCGATCGTGCACCATGGCTTCGAGGTCAACCCGGAGCGGACCATCACCGAGGACCACCATCTGGACGTCGTCGAGGTGGGCGATCGCCCGGAGCGCGGTCACGGGGTCCTTCTGTGGGCTGAGCCGGACCGGAAGGATGCAGATCGGCAACCCCGGGTTCAGCCCGAAGCGATCGCAGAGCTCGGTGCGCGACACCTGCCCCTCGAAGGAGGGAACCACGTTGGGAAGCACCGTGGTCGCCATCCCTGCAGCACCCAAGGGCCGCACCCAGCCAACCCCGTCGGTGCTGAACGCTGCCCTCGATCGGCGCGCCAGTGCTGCGGATCGCGCCAGTCGGTCAGGGTCCATCCCGTGGATGGTCACCGCAACTCCCACCCGCCTGCAGGCGGCGATGGCGGCAGGCCATGCCAGCCGCAGTCCGTGGGCGTGGATGACCTCGACGCCTCGGCCACGAGCGAGCGAGCGGAGACCAACAACGAAGGCCAACCATCCCCGCATCGATCGAGGCGAGGGAAGCCGGACCACCTCGACCTCCGCACGTGCAGTGCTCGAGTGAAAGGCCCCAGGAAGCGGGCTCGTCCCTCCGCACGCCACGGTCACGGTGCACCCGGCCGCCACGAGGGCACGGGCGAGGTGCGCCACCGATGCCTGGAGACCACCCATCCCGGCTTCGGCGAACACGAGCAGCACGGAGGGTCTCCGCTGTGCCTCCTCGAGCGCTTCCACTGAGGGAGGGTAGCAAGCCGTCCTCAGGTGAGGTCGTAGCATCAGGCCGTGGAGCGCCACCAACCGCCCGACCCTGCGGTCACCGTGGTCATCGCCCTCCACAACGGTGCGCGACACATCGCCGCCACGCTCGAGAGCGTCGAGCGCCAAACCCACCCTGTGCGCTGCATCGTCGTCGACGATCGCAGCACCGACGACGGACCTCGCATCGTCGCAGCCCGAACCAAGAGCTCGGCCTGGCTGCACCTCGTCGCCAACCACCGCCACGCCGGGCCCTGCGGCGCCCGCAACACCGGTCTCGAGCGGGTCGAGACGCCCTGGGTGCTGTTCTTGGACCACGATGACCGCCTGTGGCCAAGGGCGGTTGACGACCTCGTCACCACCGCAACCAATGGTCCCCCCGTTGCTGCGGTGATCGGCGCCTTCGAGCGAATCGACACGAAGGATCAGGTCCACGACGACGTCTGGATCAACGCCTCGTACCCCGACGGTGTCGTCTTGGGCACACCCGAGGTCATCAGATCCGAACGGATCAACCCCCCGGGCAACACCTTGTACAGCACCTCCATCGTGCGCCGCCTCGGCGGCTTCGACGAGGGACGCCTCATCACCGCCTCTTCGAGCGAGGACCTCGAGTTACTCCTGCGGGTGACGGGGCACGGAGGAGCGCGCAGCTGCCCAGCGATCGTCCTGAGCTACCTCCTCCACGACGCGCAGCGCATCCAGACCCGTTCGGCAACGGGGGCGGGTTGGTGGCGGGCGGTGGCGCACCTCCTGGCGACCCGCCGTCAGCCACCGGGATCCACCATGGCGGTGGGTCGTGCGGTGGCAGACCGCTACCGACGAACCGCTCG
>CAINFA010000225.1 GCA_903847955.1 uncultured Actinomycetes bacterium | reverse complement strand
GCGGTCTCCTCGATGGTGGCGGCAGTTGAGGCACACAGGGAGAGGACCGAGATCTGATGGTACGCACCGAGCACCCGGAGCGACTCGAGCAGCGACGGCGTCACGACCTCGAGACCTACCACGAGGAGCCGCCCTCCTGGGAGCTCCACGCCTCCTCCGCCCTGCAACTCGAGTCGTCTGGCCGATGGAGAGGGGGCCTCGAGGCGCCCATCGAGCGCCCGCCGGAGCACCGCTTGGCTCCGTTCAACCGGCCCCAGATCTCCCTCGCTGGCCGCCTCGAGCCACCGTCGGACCATCTCAGGCCGGTAGAGCTCGTAGCGGTCGAGGAGATCGGCCAGCCGACGTGCCCGGCTGTACGGGCGAGGTTCGTTCGACCCCCGCTCGCGTTCGATCGCCAGCACCGGCCACACGAGCCGCTCGGGCGACCAAGGGTCTCCTCCTTCGGTTGGCGAAGGTGCCCCGAGGCGTCCTGGGTACCAGAACTCCACCCCTGCGCAGATGCCGCCGCGCCCGTCCTCGAGCCGAGTGGTGGCAACCAGGCGCTCGAGGTAGCGCCGAACCCCGAGGTTGGGCACCACCACCACGTCGATGGTGAAGGGGTCCGGACGAACCTCGGTGCACCAGGTGACGACCTCGCGGTCGAACTGACTGATCGTGGCGGCGAAGGTGACGCTCACAGCCATGGTTGGCGTCGCCTCCGGAGGTGGACCACGAGGGCACCCTACTCCTCGGGTGTTTCCAGCGATGGTGCTCACAGTTCACGTGACAGGACATAGATTCTTGAGTGTGGGAATATCAAGTTCCCTCAAGCGTTGGACAACATGTAAGACGTACCCACCGATAGGAGCCACCATGGCCGAGTCTCACCTCACCCTCCCCCTCCTGCCCCTCCGCAGCGGCGTGCTGCTGACGGGCATGGCGTTCACCATCGCCCTCGAGTCCCCCGAAGCCGCGGCTGCCGCTGAGGCTGCAGGGGTTGGCGGCCGGGTCCTCGTGGTCCCCCACATCGAAGGCCGCTACGCCAGCATTGGCGTGGTCGCCGAGCTGGTCGAGCATGGCGAGCTCCTCGGAGGCGCCACTGCGGTGGTCGTCCGGGGCCTCGACCGGGCTCGCCTCGGGACCGGCGTGCCAGGCACGGGGAACGCCTTGTGGGTCGAGGCCGAGGTGGTGGTCGAGGCTGAGCCCGATGAGACCATGGGTGAACTGGCTCGTGAGTACCGAGCGGTGCTCGAGAACATCTTGACCTCACGAGGTGCTGCCCGGATGGCGGCAGGACTGCGAGAGGTGACCAACCCCAGCCGTCTGGCTGACATCTCGGGCTACTCCCCCGACCTCAGCATCGAGCAGAAGGTGCAGGTACTTGAGACCACCGACACCACCGAGCGACTCCGCCTCGTGCTGGGCTGGGCCCGACAGGTGCTCGCTGACGTCACCCTGCGTGAGCGCATCAAGGTGGACGTCGAAGAGGGCATGGAGAAGACCCAGCGTGAGTTCTTGCTCCGGCGCCAACTCGAGGCCATCCAGAAGGAGCTCCGGCAGATCTCCGACGATCCCGACGGCGGCACACCCGAGGACTACCGCGCTCGCCTCGACACCGCTGCGCTCCCCGAGGCGGTCGCAGAGGCCGTCCGCAAGGAGATCGACAAATTCGAGCGAACCTCTGAGCAGAGCCCAGAGCGGGGCTGGATCCAGACCTGGCTCGACACCATCTTCGAGTTGCCCTTCGGCCAGGTTGACGACGACGCCATCGACCTCGAGGCGGCACGCGCCGTCTTGGATGGAGACCACGACGGCCTCGACGAGGTCAAGGAGCGCATCATCGAACTCTTGGCCGTTCGCAAGCTCCGCCAAGAGCGCCACCTCACCGCACTAGGCGGTCGGGGCAATGGTGCCATCGTGACCTTGGTCGGTCCCCCAGGCGTGGGCAAGACCTCCCTTGGTGAGTCCATCGCCAAGGCCATGGGTCGCAAGTTCGTCCGTGTCGCCTTGGGAGGTGTCCACGACGAGGCCGAGATCCGAGGCCACCGCCGCACCTACGTTGGCGCCCAACCCGGACGCATCGCTCGGGCGCTGGCCGAAGCCGGGACGATGAACCCGGTGATCTTGTTCGATGAAGTTGACAAGCTGGGCCACGACTTCCGGGGCGATCCAGCGGCGGCCCTGCTCGAGGTGCTCGACCCAGCCCAGAACCACACCTTCAAGGACCACTACCTCGAGGTTGATCTCGACCTGTCCAAGGTGGTGTTCTTGGCCACGGCGAACGTGCTCGACACGGTGCCATCCCCCTTGCTCGACCGCATGGAGGTCCTGCGGATCGACGGCTACACCGAGGCCGAGAAGCTCGCCATCGCCGAGCACCACTTGCTGCCACGCCAGCTGCACCACGCCGGCCTCGCGCCAACTGAGGTCGAACTCACCACCGAGGCCCTAAAGCGCATCATCGGGTCCTACACCAGAGAGGCGGGCGTGCGCAGCCTCGAGCGGGCACTGGCCAAGGTGCTGCGCAAAGTGGCCACCAAGGTGGCCAGCGGCTCGACCGACACCCCGGTGGTGGTGGCAGCCGACGACGTTCGAGCACTGCTCGGGCGGGTCATCTTCGAGCCCGAGACGCTGACCTCAGGACAGGTGCCGGGCGTGGTCACCGGGCTGGCAGTGACCGGTGCGGGCGGGGACGTCCTGCACGTCGAGGCCTCCGTGGCCGACGGCCCCGAAGGCTTGACGTTGACCGGACAGCTGGGGGACGTGATGAAGGAGTCCGCCGAGATCGCGCTCAGCTACGTGCGGAGCCACGCCGAGGCGCTGGGCATCGACCGCCAGGCCTTCCACCGGGCCCGCTTCCACCTCCACGTGCCTGCTGGTGCTGTCCCCAAGGACGGGCCGTCGGCTGGCATTGCCTTGACCACCGCTCTCGTGAGCCTCCTCACCGACCGGCCCGTACGCCGTGAGGTGGCGATGACCGGCGAGGTCACCCTCCAAGGCCGGGTGCTGCCCATTGGTGGGGTCACCCAGAAGGTGCTCGCTGCCCACCGGGCCGGGATCACCGAGGTGGTCCTCCCCGAGCGCAACCGAGGAGACCTCGAAGACCTGCCCGCAGAGGTGCGGGACCAGATGGTCATCCACCTCGCCAGCGACGTCAGGACGGTGCTCGATGCAGCGCTCGGCCGCCATGAGAACGTCACCATGCAGGCCAGCGCCTAGAGCGGGCTCGGCCGACCCGGCGCGGTAGGTTCTGGCGATGCTAGGAGCCTTCCACGCCGGGTCGCCATGCGGGTCGTGAGCGGAGGTTCCCTCCCCGCCAACCGCTTCCGGCTGGGTGGTCTCGGTGGCGTCCTCATCGCTGGGGTGAGCTTTTGGTGGATGGTCACCAACGGCACCTTCAACCTCGACCAAGAGGCGTTCAGCTCGAACTTCTACGACGTCCAGGCTCAAGCCATGCTGCACGGCAGGCTGTCCATGCCGTCCTCGGTGCTGTCCATCGAGGGCATCACCGCCCACGGTGGGACCTACATGTACTTCGGCCCCCTCTTGGCAGTGGTTCGCCTGCCGTTGATCTGGGCGGACCCATCGCTGACCGGCCGGATCAGCGCAACCTCGATGCTCCTCGCCTTCCTCGTGGGGCTGTGGGCGCTGATCGAACTCGGATGGCGCCTTCGGCCCTTAGCCGGTCTCGGCGAGCGCGTCGGTGGCACCGAGCAAGTCGTGGTGGGCCTGCTCACCGCCTCGGTGGGCATTGGCTCGATCCTGCTCTACCTCTCGAGCTACGTCTCGGTGTACCACGAGACCGAACTGTGGGCCGTGGCGCTTGCGCTGTGGGGGCTGGTCTGTGGGTACGAGGTGCTGACCCGACCGCGCTTGAGGCCAGTGCTGGCCCTGGCGGCGCTGACCGTGGCCTGCACCATGACGCGGCTGGCGGTCGGGCTCGGACTGGTGGCGCTGTCGTTGCTGGTCAGCCTCTGCCTCGCCACCAACGCCGGTCCCTTGGGCTGGCTCCGCCACCGCTTCGCCCTCGAGGAGCTCGAGGTTTCACCTGCGATGGCCGGGGTGCTCGGAGCGGGCGCCGTCGTGACCTTGGCGCTCTACAGCTGGATCAACGAGGCGAAATTCGGCACCTTGGTCACCCTGCCGCTCAGCCACCAAGGCCTCGCCACCGATGACCTGACGCCGAGCTACTACCTCTTCGCCCACACCCACACCAGCTTCAATGGACTCGGCTTCGTGCCCTCCACCTTGGCCTGGTACCTCTCGCCGGGGGCGATCTCGCCCTCGAGGTTGTTCCCCTACCTGAACTTCCCCGCCCAGATCTCGGTCATTGGCCACACCGCCTTCGCCGAGCTCACCCCATCGAGCTCATTGCCAGCCACCATGCCGTTGCTGTGCCTCTTCGCCCTAGGCGGCATCGTTGGCCTCGTGGCTCCACGACGGCTGTCATCCGAAGAGGCCTCGACGTTGCTCCACCTCCGACCCCTCGTGCTCGCCACGCTCGTGGGTTGGATTGGCGCGCTCAGCTACGCCGTCATCGCCAACCGCTACCTCGGTGACTTCTTCCCCACGCTGTCGGTGTGCGCCCTGGCGGGCACGGTGCTCCTCGTTCGGCACCGACGGGTCCTCGCCGGGCTGTGGCGACCGATCCTCGTGGTGGGATGTGCGCTTGGCCTCGCCTACAGCTGCTGGGCCAACCTGGCGCTCGGGCTCATGAACCAACGAGTGGTGCGGGCCTCGATCCCCCTGTCGGAACGGGTGCACTTCGCCACAGAGCGGGTCCGGCTCTTCCATGCGATCGACAATGGCCCCACTCCTGAGGTGACCTGGGGGGGCAAGCTCCCTGTGGCCGGACCAACTGGCCGACTCTACGTCACCCCGGGCTGCAGCTCGATCTTCCAGTACGACTCGTCGACCTGGGTTGCGCTCGGGCGCACCGCCCGGGCGGGTCACTACCTCGTCGCCCTCGACCTCCGCCATGCACCCCTCGGGGTGAACCTGCCGCTGCTCGTGGCCGGGACCCCGGGCAACGCCGACGCCATCACCGTGGTGTCGATTCCCAACCACCGCTTCATCGTGCGCTACTTGGCCGAAACCTTGGGCGTGTTCTTCAACCACCGGGCGTGGCTGACGTCGCTGCCACAGCAGATTCCAGCTTCTGGATGGGTGCACTTGGACCTGACCATGGACACCTCGCTCAAGGCACCGCTGCGAACCATGGAGGTCGCCACCGAGCACGCCGTGCTGCTCGACCAACCCCTCGCCATTGGCGCGCACCTCTCCACCACCGTGGGTGCAGTTCCACCCCAGCTCACGAGTGACCGTTCCGTCACCTCGGTCATCGCCCCGACGCTGAGCATCCCTTCCCGCTGGCAGCGACCATCGATCCCGTTGTGCCAAGACCTCAGACGGTGAACGCCAACCTCAGCCCACGCGTCGGACGAGGCGGCCAATGAGTCCGCTGATGGCTTGGGACCAGGTGCGCTCCCCCATCAGCCACAGCCAGAGCTCTCGGCGGTAGCCGACGAGCACCTGCGCCAGGTCCTCCTCGGAGCAGCCACGTCCCGACAGCGGCGTCCAGCGGGCGTAGAGCCAGGGGGCGAGGCCCCCCTCGTCGCACAGCACCTGGTCGAGGGGCCGGCCCGAGAGCACCTCTGCGGCCCAGCGCTCGCCGAGCAACGTGGGCTCATCGGGGAGGTGGAGGTGCAGGTCGCTCATCGGCGGATCAGCACCGGCTGGCGGGAGCTGCCGGCGTAGGCCTCGACGTGGCTGGCGAAGTCGATGAACAGCGGGGCCGAGGGATCGAGCGCACGCTCGAGGGAACGTTCAGCGATGCGACGGTCGAGCTGGTCCAGCTTGAGCAACGCCTCGGGATGGTCGAGCTCACGCACGTCGAGGGCGCCTCGGGCTGTCTGGAAGGCCTGCCGTCCACGCTCAGAGCGAATCAGCACCGAGGTCCAACCATCAGCGCTGCCGACCGAGCCCACCGAGAGATCGGCGCCGCGTCCCAAGAAGTCCGCGCACTCATCGCAGCCCTTGAGCGCAGCACCGTGGAAGGCCTTGATCGGCTCGTCGACCGCCATCGCACCGTCCCGGTACTCCACCAAGAGCCGCCCACGGGTCACGTCCACCTTGGAGACCCGGCGCAGGTCGATGCCGCGCTTGTGCTCGAGCTCTCGCAGCATCAACGCCTCGTAGTCGAAGCTCTTGGTGCACAGCAGGGCAATTGCCAGCACCACCGCATCGACCCGGTGGGCGCCCGTGGACCAACGCCGCGACTGCATGGCCCGGAGCCCTTGGATCTCGCAGGCGGTGCCCACCACCGCCAGGCGAGGGCGGTCTGGGAGGTTGTAGCCGGTGAGGTCGAGGGCGCTGAGCGCCATGGTCTGGTTGTAGAAGCTGCCGGCTGCCGCTACCAACTCTGCCGGGGTGGTGGCGATGGTGGCCACGCCCTTCCAGGGCTCGTCGGGATCCGAGGACGGCTTGGACACGAGCGCCCCATCGATCTCGCCCGCTTGGAGGAGTGCGGCCAGCAGTGCGGTCACCGCCCCGCCGTCTTGGGCGTCGTTGACCGTGCGCGCTGCACGCACACCGTAGGACTCCACCACTCGACCGAGACCCTCACCGGGGTCAACTCCGGTCAGCTTCCAGTACGGGTCGGCCGGGTCCGGCTTGGTGACCAAGGTGACCGGTACCGCCTCAGGTCCCTCAGCCTCGGCCTCGACAGGTGGCGTCGCCGGTGGCCAGGTGGCCTCGTAGCGCAGGCCACCCCGGGGGCAGAAGTCCCAACACAGTGAGCAGCCGGTGCACATCTTGACGAGCTCTGGCAAGTTGGTGTCGGGGTCGATGCCGATGGAGTTCGACGGGCAGGCCGCCACGCACGTCCCGCACTGGATGCACCGGCCCGCGTCGATCACGCCGGCCTCGAGCTCCCAGAACCACGTCTTCCTCGGGGGCTCGAGGACGCCGTTCATCTCCTCACGGAGCCGGTAGCGCTTCACTGCGAACCGCCAGCAATGCGAGCCCGGTGCTCGGAGATCGGCGTGCGGCGTGCCCAGCTGGCGAAGCTCTCATCCTCGCGAGCCTCCGCGTCGTAGGCCATGGCAGCCTCGAAGATGACGTCGCCCAGTTTGCGGGCTGGCACGGCCCCCTCGACCCAGTCGATGAAGCCCGCCTCTGGGCCGAGCGCCCCTCCGAGGCCCAGGTCGTAGCCCTCCTCGAAGGCACTGGGACGCTTCGCCACCGCACCACGCAGGCCGATGTCGGCGATCTGCGGCTGCGCACAGCTGGCTGAGCAGCCCGAGAGGTGGATCCGAAGCGGGGTCCGAGTCAATCGCTCCGAAGCCCCCGCCTCGGCCAGCCGAGCATCGAGCGCTTGGGCCAAGCGCACGCCCCGCTCCTTGGTCTCGGTGATGGCGTAGCGGCAGAACTCGTTGCCGGTGCAGGCCACCACCCCTCGAGTGAAGGGGCCAGCATTGGGCGAGTAGCGCTGGAGCAAGGGCTCCTCGAGCAGGGCGGGGACTCGGTCGTTCGAGATGCCCGACAAGATGAAGTTCTGGTCCACCCCGAAGCGAACGGTGCCATCGCCGTAGGTGTCGGCCAGCCGGGCGGCCTCGATCAACTCGGCGCCGTTCATCCGTCCTACCGGCACGACGCAGCCCACGTAGCTCACCCCGTCCTGACGCTGGGGGTGCACGCCCACGTGGTCTCGTCGGAACCCGGTCGTCAGCTCCTCGCCGGCGGTGGCCAGGTCGAGGTCGACCCGACGGGCCAACTCGGCCCGGAAGCCTTCGGGACCGAGCTCTTGGACCAAGTACCGCATGCGAGCCATGCCGCGGTGCTCGCGGTTACCGAGCTCGCCGAAGACCTGAGCGATGCCTCGGCACAGCTCGACGGCTTGGTCGGCCTCGATGAACACGTCGAGGTCCGAGGCCATGCGCTCGCCGTCGGACAACCCGCCGCCCGCCAGCACGTTGAAGCCGACGAGGTCGCCGCGTCGAGCAGGCCACAGGCCGATGTCGTTGATTTCCACCCTCGAGCAGTCCTCGGCGCAACCGCTGATGGAGATCTTGAACTTGCGGGGCAAGTTGGCGTATCCGCGGTTGCCGGTGAAGAAGTCCGAGACGGCCTTGGCCACCGACAGCGAGTCCACCAGCTCGTGTCGGTCCACGCCCGAGACCGGGCAGCTGGTGACGTTGCGAGCACAGTCGCCACAGGCTTGGACCGAGGTCAACCCCACCGCCGCGAAGCGCTGCCAGATCCGGGGGATGTCGGCCAACCGCAACCAGTGCAGCTGAACGGTCTGGCGCGTGGTGATGTCGACGTAACGGTTGCCGAACAGGGCGTGGTCGAGGGGACCTTCGCCGTAGGCCTCGGCTGCCACGCCGATCTCGCGAGCCTGGGCTGCGGTCAGGACCCCGCCGGGGACCTTGACCCGCATCATGAAGGCATCGCCACCTTGCTTCTGGGGGTACATCCCGACCCACTTGAGTCGCTCCACGTCGCCTGGCTCCGCTGCCAGCGCCGCAGGTCCCAACTTCGAGTACCGGTCGAGGACCGCTTGGGCCACTTCGAAGGGATGCCGCCGCAGCTTCATCAACTCGGGCTCAGAGAGCTCGCCGATGTGGCGGTAGGGCTTGAGGAACCGCAACCCGGGGTCGTCGCCGCCCGAGAGCCGCAGGCCGTAGGGGTCGTCGGGGTCGTACCGGTGGTCGCTCACCAAGCTCCCTTGGACCGCTGCTGCATCGTGCCTCCCTCGGCGAACCTCCCCGTGGGCGTTGCCCGGGCGGAATTGCACTATACCTGACTAAACTAGTCATGAATCAGTCCTCCAGGCGAGAGCACGAGCGATGACCAACAGTGCACGAGTCCTCCCGGTGGCCCTGCGGCTCGAAGGTCGCCCTTGCCTCGTGGTGGGCGCTGGACCCATCGGGGCTCGCAAGGCCCAGGACCTCCTCGACGCGGGTGCGGTCGTGACCATGGTCGCCCCCGAGGTGAGCGAGCCGGCGCGCCAGCTCCTCGAGCGATCGGCATCGGTCACCCTGCTCGAGCGCCCCTACCGAGCGAGCGACCTCGAAGGAGTGGCGCTCGTCATCACCGCCACCGCCAACCCGGTGCTCGACCAGCAGATCTACGACGACGCCTGTGCTCGCGGCCTGTGGTGCAACTCGGCGGACGACCCCGAGCGGTGCTCGTTCTACCTCATGGCCCTCGTGCGCCGAGATCCAGTCGTCGTGGCCATCACGACGGGCGGGACCTCGCCTGCTTTGGCCAGCTTCTTGCGTCGAGAGCTCTCTGCCTCCTTGTCGAGTGCACTCGGCAGCCTGGCGGAGCTCATCGGAGAGATTCGCGTCGAGCTGCACGACGAAGGCCGCTCGACCGAGGACTACTCCTGGAGCAGAGCCCTCGGGGTCGACGTCTTGGAGCTCCTCGAAGCGGGACGAACAACTGAGGCCGAGGCGCTGCTGCGCGCAAGGCTGGTCGAGCGGTGACCGTCTACCTCGTGGGTGCTGGCCCGGGCGACCCCGACCTCCTCACCCTGCGGGCCCATCGGCTCCTCGCTTCGGCCGACGTGGTCATCGTCGACCGCTTGGTCGATCCTCGAGTCCTCGAGCACGTGGCTCCAGGTGCCAGCATCATCGACGTCGGCAAGCACCCGAGGGACGGCCGAGCATCGGTCAGCCAAGACGAGATCAACCAGCTGCTCATCGCCGAGGGCTCGAGCGGGGCCACGGTGATCCGCCTCAAAGGTGGGGACCCCTTCGTCTTCGGTCGTGGGGGTGAGGAGCTCGAAGCCCTCGCCGCAGCTGGCATCGACGTCGAGGTGGTTCCAGGGCTGACCAGTGCCCTGTCAGTGCCGCTGTTGGCGGGGATCCCCGTCACCCACCGAGGAGCCGCCACCTAGGTGACCATCGTCACCGGCCACGGCGGCACCGACGGCTCGGTCGACTGGGCGGCGCTCGCCAAGGCTGGTGGGACCTTGTCCATCGTCATGGGCGTGGCCCGCCGGGCCGAGATCGCCGAGGCCCTCATGGAGGGCGGGCGGCCCGGGAGCACCCCGGTCGTCGTACTCCACGCCGGTGCCACCCCCACTGAGCAGCGGTGGCGGACCACCTTGGACGAGCTCGGCGGCCTCGAGGTCACCGCGCCCGCGGTCTTCGTCGTCGGCGAGGTGGCGGGTCTCGAGCTGGCTTGAGCCCTGCACCTGCAGAGGTGGGGTGTGTAGATTCACCTCGCACCTACCGGAGGGGGATCCATGCGGGTTGCGCTGACCATCGGAGACTTCCTCGAGCGGGCCGCCATCGCGTACCCGACTCGAGCCGCCATCGTCGACGAGCCCGAAGGGCCCGGGTCGTGGGGCACCTTGACCTACGGCCAACTGGCCGAACGGGCGGCGGCCTTGGCGGCTCGCCTCGATGACCTCGGGGTCCCCCACGGTGCCCGGGTGGCCATCATCAGCCCGAACTCGGCGCGCTACTTGTGCTGCTTCTTCGGCGTGAGCGCCTACGGCCGGGTGCTGGTGCCGATCAACTTCCGCCTCGGCACCGAGGAAGTGGCCTACATCGTCGACCACTCCGGCGCCGAGGTCCTGCTGTACGACCCCGAGGTCGCTGCCACCGTGGCGCCCATCGAGGTGGCGCAGAAGTTCTGCCTCGACGCCTCGAGCGACGCCACCTTGTTCACCCCCGACCCCGACGGCCCCGGACCTCTGCCGTGGGTCGGCGAGGAGGACGCCACCTGCTCGATCAACTACACCTCGGGCACCACGGCTCGCCCCAAGGGCGTGGAGCTGACGCATCGCAACTGCTGGCTCAACGCCACCACCTTCGGCTGGCACGTGGGGGTCTCAGACCGCGATGTCCTGCTCCACACCTTGCCCATGTTCCACGTCAACGGCTGGGGCATGCCCTACGCCACCTCGGCCATGGGAGCGGGGCAGATCCTGCTGCGCAAGGTCGACGGCGAGGAGATCCTCACCCGCGTCGAGCGCCACGGCGTCACCCTGCTGTGCTGCGCGCCGGCGGTGATCTCGATGACCCTCGACGCCGCGGCGGCGCGCGTCGCCGCTGGCCGAGCATTGCCAGGCCGCGAGCAGGTGCGCATCGTGGTGGCGGGGGCCCCGCCTCCGAGCTCGGTCATCGAGCGGGTCGAGACCGAACTCGGGTGGGAGTTCATCCAGATCTACGGCCTGACTGAGACCTCTCCGCTGCTGACCATCAACCGGTCACCCAAGGAGTGGGACGCGCTGAGTCCAGCCGAGCGGGCCAAGAAGCTCGGTCGGGCGGGCGTGCCGGCCCTTGGGGTTCGCATTGGCATCGACGCCGACGGCGAGGTCCTGGCCCGGTCCAACCACGTCTTCGCTGGGTACTGGGACCAGCCGCTCGAGACCGACAAGGCCTTGGCCGGAGGCTGGTTCCACACCGGCGATGGCGGCTACCTCGACGGCGCCTACACCGTGATCACCGACCGCAAGAAGGACGTCATCATCACCGGCGGGGAGAACGTGAGCTCCATTGAGGTCGAGGACTGCCTCTTCAGCCACCCCGCGGTGGCCGAGGTGGCGGTGATCGGCGTGCCCGACGACCACTGGGGGGAGACCATCAAGGCGCTGGTGGTGCTCCGTGGTGGTGCCGAGGTCACCGAAGCAGAGCTCATCGAGCACTGCCGCAACCACCTCGCGCACTTCAAGCAGCCCCGCTCGGTGGAGTTCCGCACCGAGCTGGCCCGCACCGCCACCGGCAAGCTGCAGAAGTTCAAGCTGCGCGAGCCCTACTGGGTCGGTCACGACCGAGCCATCAACTGATGGCGTCGATTGAGGTCGAGGTCCCAGGTGCGACGCTGTACGCCGAACGGCTCGGCGCCGGCCCAACCCTGCTGTTCCTCAACGGCTCGGGCACGAGCATCGACGAGTCCCGACCGCTCCTCGAGCTCTTGGCCGCCAGCTTCGACCTCGTGGTCTTCGACCAGCGCGGCATGGGACGCTCCTCGGTCCCTGAGGACCCCTGGGCCATGGCAGACCTCGCGTCGGACTGCCACCACGTGCTCGATGCCTTCGGCCTCGACCACGCTGCCGTGCTCGGGCTCAGCTTCGGCGGCATGGTGGCGCTCGAGTTCTGTGTGACCTGGCCTGAGGTGGTGGACCAGTTGGTGCTGTGGTGCACCTCGGCCGGGGGGACCTTGGGGTCGTCCTACCCGCTCCACCAGTTGGCTGCGCTCGAGGAGGAGGAGCGGTCGCGACTGGCCACGCGCTTGCTCGACCGTCGGTTCACCCCCGAGTGGCTGACAACGCACCCCGGCGATCAGGCCTTGGTGGCGCTCAGGGCCGCATCTCCACCACCGAGCGGCGAGCGAGCCCGGGGCATCGCGCTGCAGCTCGCCGCCCGAGCAGACCACGACGTCTCGAGCAGGCTCGAGGCCATCAGCTGCCCCACCTTGGTGGGGGCTGGCCGCTACGACGACCTCGCACCGGTGGCCAACAGCGAGGCCATGGCGGGAAGGATTGCGGGGGCGCGCCTCGAGGTCTACGACGGTGGGCACCTCTTCTTCCTCCAAGATCCCCGAGCCTTCGAGGATGCCCGTCGCTTCCTCGCCTCTTGAGCTCAGGCGGCGCACGATGCGTCCTCGACCGGTAGGTTCGAGGTGTGCCTTCCGTCGATCCCGCAGACCTCCGGTCGCTGGGTGAGGCCTTCACCCAGGCCCAGCTCGACCGGCTCGGCGACCTCGGAGACGGGCTGCGTCAACTCGCCTCGGGCCCCATCCGGCGCTCGATTGGATTGCGTGGCGATCCACCGCCGCCGTGCGATGACCCCGAGCGGTCGTTCCTCCCCCCCACCGGTGCGGCCCGGCAGCTCCACGGCGACCTCGCCCCCATGCTCATCGGCGGCGTCGCTGCGCTGTTGCTCCAGACCCTGCACCCCCTGGCCATGGCGGGCGTCGCCCAGCACTCGGACTACGAGCGAGACCCTCTCGGTCGCCTCCAGCGCACCGCCTTCTTCGTGGGCACCACTACCTTCGGCTCAACCGCCGACGCCGAACGCTCGATCAAGGCCGTGCGCGCCATCCACGCCCGGGTGACGGGCACCGCGAGTGACGGCCGCCCCTACGCCGCCCAAGACCCCGAGCTCCTCGGCTTCGTCCATGCGACAGAGGTCTGGAGCTTCCTCGCTGCCGCCCGCCGCTTCGGTGCGCACGGAGTCTCCCCTGCCCTCGGCGATGCCTACGTGGACGAGATGGCCAAGGTGGCTCTCGCCCTTGGGGCCACCGAGGTGCCCCGCACCGAAGCTGCGCTCGAGGCCCGGCTCCACCACTACCGGCCCGAGCTCGT
Source organism: uncultured Actinomycetes bacterium (assembly GCA_903847955.1). GTDB lineage: Bacteria > Actinomycetota > Acidimicrobiia > Acidimicrobiales > RAAP-2 > CAINFA01. Next base: position 548 of record CAINFA010000225.1, on the reverse strand, counting down.
CTTGTCGAGCGACGCTGAGCGGGCCCGACGGTTCTTACTGCGAGGCGTGGCCACCAAGCCCCACGAGGTGGCGGTCTACGCCCTCATCGTGGCCTCGGCCATTGGGCTCTTGCCCAGTTGGGCTCGGGGGTTGCTGCACCTACCGGTACCGCCGTTGGTCGAGCCCCTCTGGGTGCGGCCCGCCGCGCTGACCTTCTCCGCCACCTTGCGCCTGGCGGTCCCCCCGACCCCCAAGAGCACGCTGGCTGCCTAGCTGGCGAGGGTCAACCCGCCATCGACCACGAGCACCTGACCCGTGAGGTACTCCGCGGAGGCCAAGGCCACGATGACCTCAGCGATGTCGCCGGGAAGCCCTGACCGCTTGAGCGGGGCGATGGCCGCCACCGCTTGGTGCAGCGGGCCCCAGTCCTCGGTCCACGGCGTCTCGATCAACCCCGGAGCCACGGCGTTGACCCGAACCTCAGGGCCAAGCACCTTGGCCAGCAGCACGGTGAGGTGGTTCAGCGCCGCCTTGGAGGCGGCGTAGGGGATGGAGGAGCCGGTGGGGC
>CAINFA010000224.1 GCA_903847955.1 uncultured Actinomycetes bacterium | reverse complement strand
GGTCCATCTCGTGCTGGAAGACCCGACCCTCCAAGGTGTCGGCCTCGATGGAGACCTCGTTGCCGTCGAGGTCGAGCCCCACGAGGTGCACCGCGTTGGGCCGGGTGATCTCCCAGCTGAGCCCGGGCACCGACAGGCAACCTTCGTCGTAGGTCCACTCCCCATCGGTCTCGGTGATCTGGGGGTTGATGATAGTGATGGGACCATCACCGATGTCGTAGACGAAGATGCGCCGGGCCACGCCCACTTGGTTGGCCGCCAGCCCAGCGCCGGGGGCGGCGTACATCGTCTCGACCATCTGCTCGACGAGACGGGCCACCCGGCCGTCGATGTCGGTCACCTCCTTGGTGACCTCCTTCAACACCGGGTCCCCGTAGGTGCGGATGGCGAGGCTCATGGTCAGCCAATCTAGTGGCCGAGGGCCTAGATCCCGTCGGGATCGACCTGGACCACGACCGGTTCCCCCGTCCGATCGAGCCTGCCCAAGGCATCGCAGAGCGCCTCGGTGGTCGACGCCTGGAGCCACCACGTGCCGGGCTCGACCTCAACCCCATCCACCCCACCGCTCGCCTCGAGAGCTGCCACCGCAGCGCGCGCACCAGGACCTCGCAGCCGGGCGATGGCGCTGTAGGGCGGCAGGCCAAGCCGGCGGCGCTGCTCGAGCTCGTGGTCGAGCACCCCACCGACGTCCCCCGCCACGACCCCTTGCACCACTCGGTGCTGGGGGAGCCGGGTCTGGAGCAAGAGCGACCCCGCCCGGGCATCGCTCCGAGCCCCCACCATGCGAGCCGCGCCCACGATGAGGGCGAGGGCCTCATCAGCCGCTGCCATCCGAGGCGCGACCAGGTGCTGGTCGACGTCAGCTACCACCACCAGCCGACACCGACGGAACCGGGAGAGGACAGCCTCGGTGCCCACCACCACCGGCCCCACCGGCCCGGTGTCGGTGGCGGCCGTCACCTCGGTCACCTCCGCTCGCAGCAGCGCGGTCAGCTGCTCAGCCAGCCGGGTCACCCCCACCCGCAACTGTTTCATGGCCGTGGCCCCACAGCCTTGGCACACCACGGGTCGAGTGGCGTGGCACCGAGGACACGACAGCTGCTCAGCGGTGAGCTGGACGGCCGCCTCGCACCTGGTGCACACCGCAACGGCTCGGCAGCTCCGACACACGAGGAGCTTGGAACGCCCGGTGCGGTTCAGCAGCACGACCACCTTGGGATTGGGACCGTCCTCGGCCAGTGCCCGCCGGCAGAGCCTGGTGAGCTGGTCGCTGAGGAGCCCCAGGCGAGGGTCTTCATCGCCGAGATCACAGACGGTCACCACCGGCCACGCGCGCCGGCCGACCGAGCCGGGTGCCACCACCGGCGAGCTGGCGTGGGCCAACTCGGGCGTCGGACATGGGGTCGCAACCAGCAGCGGGACACCAGCCCGCCCGCAGCGCTCTCGCAGGACCCCGAACGCGCTCCAGGTCGGTGCGCCCTCCTCACGCAAGGTGGACGCGTGGGCATCGAGGATGAGTGCGGCGCCGAGGACGGGAACCGAGAGCCAGGCAGCAGATCGAGTGCCGACGATGAGCGGCCAGCCAGCACGGGCTTGGGCCCACTGGTCGGGCCCAGGGCCAGCAACCGGGAGCCCAAGGCGCCCGAGGCGAGCCACCAGCCGCTGGGCGAAGGCATCGGTGGGGGCGACCACGAGGAGGCTCGCACCAGCCTCGATGCGCTGGAGCAGGTCCACCACGAGGGGCAAGGGGTCCTCCACCGCCCCGAGGGTGAGCACCGAGAGCGCGGGGAGTGGGCTACTTGGTGCACGCACGCCTGCTACGGGCTCGAGGTGCCCGAGTCGCGGTGCCTTGGGCAACGAGGCGACGTTGCGGTCGGGCGACGCCGCCCGCAAGAAGCGTGCCGGCGTCGACGCCCACCGCCATGCTGCCCAGCTCGCGAGCTCGAGCAGTTCGGCGTTCGGCCCGAGGCCACGCACTGCCTCGATCGGTCGCAACGCGGCCGACGTCCCCTCCGCCTCGCCCATGATCCAGCCATTGACCTTGCGGCCATGGAGGACCACGCGCACGCTGGCGCCGAGGACCGCTCGGTCGTCGAGGTGCGCTGGGACGAGGTAGTCGAACCGCCGGTGCAAGGCGGCGACGTCAGGGGCGACCGAGACGGCTCGGCCGTCCACGGTTTAGAGCCCGAGTGCGCTGCGCAGGTCGTCGACCCGGGGGGTCTGCTCCCAGGTGAAGTTCGCGTCGTTGCGCCCGAAGTGCCCGTAGGCCGCGGTCTTGCGGTAGATGGGACGGCGGAGGTCGAGGTCACGCTCGATCGCAGCCGGCCGGAGGTCGAACAGGTCGGTCACCACCGAGGCAATCTTCTCGGGGTCCGCTGCCTCGGTGCCGAAGGTCTCGACCAGTAGCGACACCGGCTGGGCCACGCCGATGGCGTAGGCCACCTGGACCTCGCAG
>CAINFA010000223.1 GCA_903847955.1 uncultured Actinomycetes bacterium | reverse complement strand
TTGGACCAATCCCAGTCGATGGCGCTGGCCCCAATGCCTTACTGCAGGACAACCCACTCGTGGCGATCCATCCGCCGCTGCTCTACCTCGGCTTCGTGGGCTTCACCGTGCCCTTCGCCTTCACCGTCGGCATGCTCATCACCGGTCGTGTGGCTGACCAGTGGCTGGTGGCCACCCGCCGCTGGACGCTGCTCAGTTGGACCTCGCTCAGCGTGGGCATCGTGCTGGGGGCGTGGTGGAGCTACCAAGTGCTCGGCTGGGGTGGCTTTTGGGCGTGGGACCCGGTGGAGAATGCGGCGCTCATGCCCTGGCTGGTCGGCACCGCCTACCTCCACTCGGTCTTGGTCCAAGAGCGGCGCGGTCTGCTGCGGGTGTGGAACCTCTCACTCTCCATCGGTGCCTTCGCCTTGACCATCCTTGGAACCTTCCTGACTCGCTCGGGGGTGATCCAGTCGGTGCACTCCTTCTCGGCCTCGACGCTCGGCCCGACCCTCATTGGAGCATTCGGGGTGGTCGTGCTCGGTGGGTTTGGGCTGTTGGCCTGGCGGGGTGACCGCCTGCGCTCGCCCGGGGGCGTCGATGCGCCCTTTGGGAGAGAAGGGGCCTTCATCGCCAACAACGTCGTCTTCGTGGGGTTCGCCCTCGTGGTGCTGCTCGGGACGGTGTTCCCCTTGTTCTACGAAGCGGTTGAGCACCAGCAGGTGACGGTCGGGACGCCGTACTTCGCCACGGTCGCTGGTCCGCTGGCGTTGTTCTTGCTGTTGTTGATGGCGGTGGCGCCTGCGCTCAGTTGGCGTCGATCCTCGGCCGAGGTGCTGTGGACCCGACTTCGAGTTCCGGCCTGGCTGGCTGCGGTGACCTTGGTGGTGCTGGTTGCCTGTGGCGTGCGCGGCCTGTCGGTGCTCCTCGGGCTCACCTTGGCAGTCTTCGCTGGAGCCTCCGCGGTGCGCAGCATTGCCTTGGCCGTCCGAGCCAGCTTCCGTCAGCGCAAGCCGTGGCACGAGGCCCTGTCGGGCCGCACCGTGGGTGGCATGGTGGTGCACCTCGGGGTGGTGCTCATGGCGGTTGGGGCGGTGACCTCGCTGTCGTTCGTCCAACGTGCCGAGCTCGCTGCCCGCAAGGGCGTGGTGGTCCACTTCAACGGACACACCTTCGAGTTCTTGGGCACCAAGACCGTGACCTCTGAGGCGGAGACGTCCACCGAGGTGCTGATCAGGGTGGATGGGGGTCCTATCTTCCGTCCCGCCTCGTCCACGTTCACCGGGACCGGTGGGTCCAAGGTCGACACCCCGGCCATCGACTCAGGGCTGTTCGGGGACCTCTACCTGACCTGGGACGCGGTGGGCGGTGGCTCGGGTACTTCAGCGGCCCCGCTGATCCCCAACCTGCCTGCCAACGCCATCGGCCTTGGCGTCGTCGACGAGCCACTCTTGGCATGGATTTGGGCTGGCGGCCTCGTCGTCGGCTTTGGGGGCCTGCTGGCCCTCGTGCCCTCGAGTACAGATCGTCGTCGGCGGGACGGCACCGTCGAGGACGTCTCACGGCGAGAAGCCGACGCAGAGTCCGAGGACGTTCCTGTGCTCACTAATCACCATGGCTGAGGGAGCCCGCCGGCGTTCGAGGTCGGTTCGCATCGCAGCCCTCGTGGTGGTTCTGCTCGCCTGTGGCTTCGCGGTGGTCGCTGGAACCCGGCCAAGCTTCGAGGCGACCGTGGCCAAGAGCGCCCTGTTGGGGAAGCCGGCACCTGCCATCGAGGCCACCACGTTGCGTGGTGACCACTTCAGTTTGGCGGCCGAACACGGGCACTGGGTGGTGGTCAACTTCTTCTCCAGTTGGTGCGTGCCGTGCCAAGACGAGGCTCCCGACCTCGTGCAGTTCCAGTGGGAGCAGTCCCAACGCGCCGCTGGTGCCTCGCTGGTGTCGGTGGTCTTCAACGACACCGTCGATGGTGCGAGGTCCTTCGTCAGCACCTACGGCACCACCTGGCCGGCCGTGGTCGACCCTGACGGGCAGATTGCCGCCCACTACGGCGTGGCGTCGCCTCCGACCACCTTCATCGTGAACCCCGCTGGGGTGATCGAAGCCAACCTGCTTGGACCCGTGACCGCCAAGCAGCTCGAGCACGAGTTGACCGAGCTCGGAGCACCCTCGTGAGTGAGCGACGCCGGTGGGTGGGACCAGTGCTCCTCGCGTTGGTCGTCGTGGCGGCGCTCGCGGTGGGTTCGGGGGTCCTGTCCTCGGCCACACCTGGTGCGAGGCAGCGGATCGCCGCCCTCGAGGTGACCATCAAGTGTCCGAGCTGTGAAGACCTCTCGGTGGCCGAGTCCAATGCGCCCACGGCAGTTGCAGTCCGAAAGGAGATCGCCACCCTCGTTGCCCGCGGACAGAACGATGCGGAGATCACCTCGGTCTTGGAGGCCCAGTACGGACCGACGATCCTGCTGCTGCCGCCTCGAAAGGGGCTGACGGTGGTGCTCTGGGTTGTGCCCCTGGCGTTACTCTTCCTGGCCATTGCAGGACTCGTGCTCGTGGTGGTTCGCCAGCGGCGCGTGCGGGGGGAGCGATGACCGATCGCGATGACCTGCGGTGGCGTCTGGAGGACGAAGCCGCCTTCCTCGAGCGCTCACTTGAAGATGCCCACGACGAACTCGACGCCGGCGAGCTCAGCGTGGCCGAGCACGCGGCCATCGTCGACCGTGATCAGGGCCGGCTCGAGGTGGTGCGAGCCGAGCTCGAAGCCCTTGGGGTCGACCGCGCTCCCGAGCAGGAGCAACGAGCCGGGGTTCGTCGGGCCCGCAGCGCTCGCCAGCGGGCCGTCCTCGGCGTCGGAGGGCTGGTGCTCGTGGTGGCCGCCTTGGTCGTCGTGCTCGCGGGCTACCTGCACCTCCGGCTCCCGGGCCAACTCGGATCGGGGTCACCCACCTTGAACGCTGCCAACCAACAGCAGCGGCTCTTGGCCCAGGCCGACCTCGAGGTCGAAGCGGGTTCCCTCGAGGCGGCGCTGGCGCTCTACGACCAAGTGCTGGCCAAGAATCCCGAGCAGCCAGAGGCGCTGGCCGAGGCTGGTTGGATTACCTACCTCACCGGCGTGGCGGGCCACAACCAGGCGGTGGCCGTTGCGGGCACCAACCTCGTTCGCCGGTCCGTGGACCTCGACCCCAGCGCTGCCGCTGGCCACCTGTTCCTCGGGGCCATCGACCTCAACCTCTACGGCAACGCCCATGCCGCCACGCGCCAGTTCCAAGCCTTCTTGCTCGACGGGCCGACGGTGTCCCAAGTGGTCCAGGCCAAACCCTTCATCCTTCGAGCCTTTCGCGCCACGGGCACCGAGCTACCCCCGGGGCTGTAGTCAGCGTCGGAGGGCCCGGAGCGAGCCGACAGCATCGCTGAGTGCCGCCGCTGCTCGAGCGACGTCCTCGTCGCTGGTGGAGTGGTGGACCGACAACTGGAGGGCCTCAGAAGCCTCGAGCCCCATGGCGGCCAGGACCGGGCTTGGCTCGTAGTCCTCAGAAGCGCACGCAGAGCCCGAGTGCGCAGCGACGCCCAACCGATCGAGGCTGACCACCACCGCCTCGGCTTCAACGCCGTCGATGCCGAGGCAGCACAGGTGGGCAATGGTGGAAGCGCCCTCGTCATGCCCAATCCACCTGACGCCCCCGAGGGTCTTGGCCTGCTCGACCAGTTCGGTGATCTGCCGCGTGGCCCGCTCGGCCTCGGCGGCGATGACCAGCGGGGAGAGGGCAGCGGCAGCTGCCCCCATGCCAACGGCGAGGAGCACCGGTTCGAGTCCTGCTCGGCGCCCGCGCTCTTGGGCTCCGCCGAGCAACAGCGGGGTGAGGATGCGACCTCGCTCGATGCACAGTGCCACGAGCCCCATGGGTCCACCGATGCCCTCGCTCGAGATCACGCTGAAGGTGGCGCCGAGGCGCCCGAGGTCGAGCTCGAGGTGGCCCGCGGCCGTGCTGGCGTCGAGGTAGGTGGCCACCCCATGGGACCGACAGCACTCGAGGAGTGGCTCGAGGTCTTGGAGCACGCCGGTCTCTTGGTTCGCCACTTGGAGGCACACGAGGCTGACTGGTTCAGCACGCAGCAGGTGGTCGAGTGCGGCGGGATCGAGGTGCCCTTTGGGGTCGACCCCGAGCAGTCGAACCGGTCCACTCACTTCGGCGTGGGTGCGCACCGAGGTTCGGTCGATCCCTGAGGTGACCACCGCGCCCGGGCTCTGACGAGCGTGGGCGATGACGGTGGCTGCGGCCTCGGGGAGCGAGCTCACGAAGCTGACCTGGCGCGGGCTGACCATGGTGAAGTTGGCAACTTGGTGGCGCGCGTGCTCGAGCAGATCTCTCGTGGCGCGACCCACTGCGTGGTTGCGCCCAGGGTCGGCCTGGGGCACGGCCATGGCCTCGACCATCGCCTTGGCTGCCTCGGCACGCAGTGGGGCGGCGCTCTGGGCGTCGAAGGTGAGCTCGGCCATCCTCAGACGGCCGTGCGGCAGGCCTCGTCGCCGCGGGCCTTGGAGCTGAAGCTCACCGGGGTGGCGTGCTCGGTGCCCACCAGCCCCGCCATCAGCCCGCTCACCATGCCGCGCTCGACCGCGCAGAGCACCGGCTGGTGCACCGCCGCGTTGCCGAAGGGGCAGGTGGCCGAGACCACCGACACCGAGGCGGCGTCCGCTTCGGCGTGGGCGGCGAAGCCATGGGCGGTCATGGCCGAGGCGACGGTCTCCATCGCCGTCCGCACCGAGCGTTGGCCTTCCACGGGGGCCATCGACGCCGCCAGCTCACGGCCGTAGCCCTCGCCGACCTCAAAGGCCATGGCCTCTGCCTGGTCGGGGCCGATGACCTCGAGGGCACGCTGGAGGAGCCGCACCACCAAGTTGTCGCGGCGTGCCACCTCTTCGAGGCCGAGGTCGTCGCTGACGGTGCGGTAGCGCTTGGCCGGCCGACCAACCTCGCCGGTGCGAGGGGCGAGCTCTGCGGTGACGTAGCCACCAGCGACTAAGCGGTCGAGGTGGTGGCGAGCGGCGTTGGGGTGCAGCGAGAAGGCGTCGGCCAGCTCGGTGACGGTCATCCCAGGCTGATCACGGAGCCGGAGGAAGATCTCGCGTCGGGTCGGATCTCCAAAGGCCGCGGTGACTGCGGTCACGAAGGTGGTGAAACTGGCGGCGCCCGCCTCGCCGCTCCCGAGGTCGTGGCGCTGGA
>CAINFA010000222.1 GCA_903847955.1 uncultured Actinomycetes bacterium | reverse complement strand
GAGATGCAGCAGGAGAAGTTCCACCAAGCCATCGTGGTCGATGAGTACGGCACCACCGCCGGGCTCGTGACCTTGGAGGACCTCATCGAAGAGCTGGTGGGGGACATCATGGATGAGTTCGACGTCGAGGAGCCCGACGTGGTCGAGCGGGCCGACGGGGCCATCGTGGTGGCCGGACGGCTCAACGTCGACGAGGTCGACGAGCTGCTCGACGCCGAGCTTCCACAGGGATCGTGGGACACCATTGGTGGCCTCGTGCTCGACCAGCTGGGCAAGGTGCCCCGCCAAGGCGAGCACGTTGACGTCGGCGGCTTCCGCCTCACCGCAGAGAAGGTGCAGGGCCGCCGGATCGACCGGGTACGGATCGAGCGCCACGAGGAGCCAGCTGATGCCGAGCGATGAGCCGCAAGACGACGGAGGAGATGCGCTGACCGACATGGTCCGAGACGACGGCGAGCACCGCAGCGGCTTCGTCACCATCGTGGGGCGACCCAACGTGGGCAAGTCCACCCTCATCAACCAGCTGGTGGGGGACAAGGTCGCCATCACCTCCTCGCGCCCCAACACCACCCGCTTCGCCATCCGGGGCATCGTGACCCGACCAGGGGCCCAGGCCGTGTTCGTGGACACCCCGGGCATCCACAAGCCCAAGACCACCTTGGGTGAGCGGTTGAATGAGTCCGCCTACGACTCACTGCACGACGTCGACGTGGTGGTGGTGGTCATCGAAGCCTCGGCCAAGATCGGGCCCGGGGACACTGCGGTGCTCGATCGAGCCCTCGATACCCTGCGAGGCAGAGCAGGGGGCACGAGGGTGCTCTACGTGGTGGTGAACAAGGTCGACAAGGTGGGTCCCGAGCAGGTGGCAGCGCAGCTGCTCGAGGTGGTGGCACTGGTCGACAAGCTCCAAGGCAACCAGCAGGCCGTCGAGGTGGAGTTCTTCCCGATCTCGGCCAAGACCGGCAAGGGTGTGGCTGCCCTCCTCGACGCCATCTTGGCCGGGCTGCCCGAGGGTCCGCAGTTCTACCCCGCCGAGGTCACCACCGACACCCCCGAGGCCCTGCAGCTCGCCGAGCTCGTCCGCGAGCAGCTGCTGAGCCGAACCAGAGACGAGCTCCCGCACTCCATTGCGTGTCGGGTGACCGAGTGGGAGTGGCCTCGGGTGCGGGTCGAGATCTTGGTCGAGCGCGACTCGCAGAAGGGCATCGTCATTGGTGCTGGCGGTGACGTGCTCCGCCAGGTAGGCACCGCGGTGCGAGCGGCGTACGCGCCAGAGATGTTCCTCGAGCTCTTCGTGCGGGTGGAGAAGCAGTGGCAGCGCCGAGACGATGCCCTCGACCGCTTGGGGTACTAGGCGGCACCTTCTGCGGCGATCGCCTCGAGGAACGCCACCACCTCGGCTTGGTTGGTGGTGCGCCGCATGGGTGGCAACTCATCGAGCAGGTGTCGACGGTACCCAGCGGTGGCGAGCCGAGAGTCGAACACCGCAACCACCCCCCGATCACCCTGCGAGCGGATGAGCCGGCCCGCACCTTGGGCGAGCAGCGCCGCTGCTCTCGGCACGTCGACCGCCATGAAGGCGTCGGCACCTGCTCGGTCTCGCCGGGCCTCGAGCAAGGGGTCGTCGGGTCGGCCGAAGGGGAGCCGATCAATGGCCACCAGCGACAAGGTCTCCCCTGGGACGTCCACGCCCTGCCAGAAGCTCATGGTGGCGAAGAGGCACGTGGCTGGCTCTGCGGTGAAGCGCTCGAGCAGCTTGGCCTTCGGGAGCTCGCCTTGGACCATCACCGGCACCCCGACCTTCAACCGCACCACCCGAGCGGCCTCCTCCATGGCCCGCCGTGAGGTGAACAGCGCGAGGGTCCTGCCCCCGGCCGCCGTGATGAGGGTGGCGAGCTCTTCGAAGATGGCGGGTTCGGCTGCTGGGTCGCGGCGGTCGGGGAGGTGGGTGGCGACGTACAGCAGGGCCTGGGCTCGGTAGTCGAAAGGTGAGCCCACGTCGAGGACGGCGACGTTGGATCCTGCGAGCCCCACCCGAGTGGCGAGCTGACTCGGGATGGTGGCGCTGGTCAGCACGGCGGTCACCTCTCCCCACAGCAGCTCGGCCAGCTGGGGGCCGAGGTCGATGGGGGCGAGGTGCAGCACCGGCCGCATCGAGGTGCCATCCACCCAGGCCACGTCCCCCTCGCCGAGACCGCCCAGACGTCCGAGGTCGGTGAGCAGGTGCGTGGCGGTGCCCAGCGCCGAGGCCTTCTTGACGGGGTCGACCCTCGGACCACCCTCACCGTCGAGCCTGCGGAGACCCTCGATCAGTCGGCGCACCTCACCGTCGGCGGTGCTGATCAGCCGGGCCAGGTTCTCGGGCTTGCCCCCCTGGAGGACGCGCTCGCCCAGCAGGCCTGCCAAGGTGGCGGCGAACCGGTCGCCGAGCTCGCCGACGTCGGTGGCGAGGGCGGCGTCGTCGGTGGGGAGCACCGAGCGTGCCATGGCGGCCAGGCGGTGGAAGCGGCCGGGTTGCAGGTCGGTGCCGAGGCTGGCCGAGAAGATGTCCTCGAGTTCGTGGGCCTCATCGAAGACCACCACCTGGTGCTCTGGGAGCAAGGTCTTCCCCGACGCCAGGTGCGCGCCGTAGAGGTGGGTGTTGACCACCACCACGTCGCTCTCCTCGGCCCGACGCTTGGCCACCTCGGTGAAGCACCGCTCGCCCTCGGGGCACTGGTAGGCACCAGGGCAGTCGTGGGGGCCCATCGAGACCATCTGCCAGACCTTGGGGGAGGGCTCTTCTTCGAGCTCTGCCCGATCGCCGGTCTCGGTGCGCTCTGCCCAGGCCAAGATGGCTTCGAGTTGGGGACGCAACCTCGAGGGGGCCACCTCCACCACGGCGTTGCCCTGGTCGTCGAGCGACGGGGTGGCCTCGAGGGAGCCCTGGAGCCCGTCGCGCTCGAGCTCAGCGAGACGTTGGCGGCACAGGTAGTTGGCTCGGCCCTTCAGGGCGCAGAAGCTGAGGCCGCCACCGAGGGCGGCGTTGAGCATCGGCAAGTCGTTGCTGAGGAGCTGATCCTGGAGGGCCTTGGTGGCAGTAGAGATGACCACCCTCGTGCCGGCCCCGGCTGCTGGGACGAGGTACCCCAGCGACTTGCCGGTGCCCGTGCCGGCCTGCACCACCACGTGGGTCCCTTGGGCGATGCCGCTGGTGACGGCGTCGACCATGGCGGCCTGACCCGACCGCTCCTCTCCGCCCCCGGGGAGGAGCGCGGTGACGGCCTTGAGGCAGTCCTTGGCCTGCTGGAGGGCGGCCTCGGCTCGCGGGGGGCTGTTCTCGGACACCTCTGAACGCTACTGCCCGCCGTCTCACTCGTTGCGGTTCAGGCGAGGTCGAAGCGGTAGGTTGCTCACGTGGCATCGCGAGCGCACAAGAGGGGAACTGCAGCCTCCGAGGGTCCACGCGTGGTGGTGCCCGACACTGCACCTCGGGTCATCGACCGCACCCGGGTGCCCGTGCACATCGGCTGCGTGATGGATGGCAACGGCCGGTGGGCCTCCCAGCGGGGCCTGCCTCGCACCGATGGCCACGCCGCTGGAGAGGTCGCGTTGGTGGACGCCGTGGATGGCGCGCTCGCCCTCGGGGTCAAGTGGCTGACGCTCTACGCCTTCTCGACGGAGAACTGGCGTCGCCCGGTCGACGAAGTCCGCTTCTTGATGAACTTCAACCGGTCCTTGCTCCGTCGCCGCCGAGACGAGCTGAACGACAAGGGCGTGCGCATCGTGTTCTCAGGGCGACGGGACTGGCGGGTGCCTCGTGGGGTGCTGCGCCAGATGGACGAGGCCATGGAGCTCACCGCGCACAACTCCACCATGGTGATGAACATGGCCTTCAACTACGGCGGCAGGGCAGAGATCACCGACGCCGTTCGGGCCATCGTCGCCTCTGGCGTCTCTGCAGCCAAGGTGGACGACAAGCTCATCGCCCAGCACCTGTACCACCCCGACATGCCCGATCCTGACCTCGTGGTGCGGACCTCAGGTGAGCATCGCACCTCGAACTTCTTGCTCTGGGAAGCGGCCTACGCAGAGTACGTCTTCCCCGAGGTGCTCTGGCCGGACTTCCGCAAGGAGGACCTCTGGGCCGCCATCATCGAGTACCAACAGCGCCAGCGGCGCTACGGAGGGCTCAGCTGATGGCCCGGCGTTCGCTCCTGCACAAGTTGTCGATGTCCCTCGGCATCGTGTTCTTGACCTTGGTGGCGGCGTTGGTCGTGCTCACCTTGTTCCTCTCGGGGTGGAGCGTCGTGTTCTTGGTGGTCATCGCCGTCATCGTGCTGATCCTGCTCGGCGCTTACCTGTTCCCACCTACCCGGGCGCTGCCCAAGTTCAAAGACCCCAAGGACGATCGAGCACGGTGAGCTTGCTCCGAGATGAAGCGGTGGTGCTCCGCACCTACCGATTGGGCGAGTCCGACCGGATCGTGGTCCTGCTCTCCAAGCAGCACGGCACGCTACGAGCTGTGGCCAAGGGGGTGCGCAAGACCAAGTCCAAGTTCGGCTCGCGCCTCGAGCCCTTGAGCCACGTCACCGCCATCATCTGGGAGGGCCGCTCCGACCTCGGGGTCGTCAACCAGGTCGAGGTCATCGACGGCTTCCGCACCGTGCGCGAGGACCTCGACCGCATCACCCAGGCCATGACCATCTTGGAGGTGGCCGACCAGCTCTCCCAAGAACGCCACGCCGACCCCAGGCTCTACCAGATGGTGGTGGGGGCGCTCACGAGCTTGAACGACCCTGGGACGACGCCAGTCCTCGTCGCCCCGGCGTTCTTGTTCAAGGCGCTCGTGGCAGAGGGTGCTGGTCCCATCGTCAACGAATGTGCTAGCTGCTCGAGCGACGGTCCCCTCGTGGCCTTCGACCTCAGCGAGGGCGGCATGCTGTGCTCGAGCTGCCGGCGAGGGCGTCCGGTGAGCCCCGAGGCCCTCGTGGTGCTCCAGCAGATCCTGGGCGGAGGGTTGCGGTCGGTGCTCTCGAGTCCGGCTCCTGAAGGATCCGCTGAGGTGGTGCAGCTGGCAACGGAGGCCATTGAACACCACCTCGATCGCCGGCTGCGGTCGGTGCGCTCGAGCGTCGGGTTGTAGATGCCAACCACCCTGCTGTGGTTCCGCCGCGACCTGCGGCTCGAGGACCACCTCGCCTTGCACCACGCTGCCCGGCTGGCGGCAGGATCCTCTGTCGTCGGATGCTTCGTCGTGGACCCACGCCTGCTCGGCACCGCCGGGGTGGCCCGTCGCCACTTCTTGGCGGGGGCGCTCGGGGACCTGGCCGAGCGGATGGACGGAGCGCTGGTGCTGCGCGTGGGGGATCCAGCCAAGGTCGTGGCCGAGGTGTGCGCTGAGGTGGGCGCCTCAGTGGTGGTGGCCACCGGCGAGCACAGCCCTGCAGGCAGTGCCCGTGATGCCCGGGTGCAGGCAGCGCTGCGAGCAGCGGGGATCGACCTCGAGTTGGTGGACTCGAACTACCTCGTTGAGCCCGGCATCGTGCGCAGCGGATCAGGGAGTGGCTTCAAGGTCTTCACGCCGTACTACAAGGCAGCACGTGAACTCGGCGTTCCGGCACCCTTCCCCGTGCCCGACCTCCGCTGGGGTCGGGCCCCCTCGAGCATCGCCCCGGTCGAACTGCTCAGCGCTCCGGTCACCGCACCCTCGGGGCCGCGCAGCATCTGCAGCACCGTCGCTGCTCCTCCGCCCGCGGCCTTGCCTGAGGCCAGCCACCGAGCTGCCATCGCCCGCCTCGACGCCTTCGCCTCCCAAGCGGTCGATGGGTACGCCACCGACCGCGACGTGCTCGAGGGAACGGGGACGAGCCGGTTGAGCCCCTACCTCCGGTTCGGCCTGCTGCATCCTCGCCAGGTGGTGGCGGCCCTGGGCCAGAGCGAAGGGGCGGTGGCCTTCCATCGACAGCTGTGCTGGCGCGACTTCTACGCCGACGTGCTCTTCCACACTCCTGCCGCGCTCTGGGACGACCTGCACCCAACGGGGGTTGAGGTCGACACTGGGCCGCTCGCCACCGAACGCTTCGGTGCGTGGGCGCTGGGGCAGACCGGGTACCCAGCGGTCGACGCCGGGATGCGCCAGCTCCTGGCCGAAGGGAGCATGCACAACCGAGCCCGCATGCTCTGCGCCAGCTTCTTGGTCAAGGACCTGCACCTCGATTGGCGGTGGGGAGCGGCCTGGTTCGCCGAGCGTCTCGTGGACTTCGATCCGGCCTCGAACAACTGCGGGTGGCAGTGGGTGGCCGGGGTGGGCACCGATGCCTCGCCCTACCACCGCATCTTCAACCCCACGCTCCAGGCGCAGCGATTCGACCCCGAGGGGCGCTACGTGGCCCGCTGGGTGCCCGAGCTGGCCGAGGTGCCGCTGCCGCAGCGGCTCGAGCCTGGAGCGGGGGGTGGCTCACTGTTCGCAGGCAGCTACCCCGCACCGGTGGTGGACCACGGCACTGAGCGCGCGGTGGCCCTCGAGCGCTTGGCTGCGGCCAAGGTCCGACGATGACCGAGCTCGGGATCTACCTCCACGTCCCGTTCTGCACCATGCGGTGCGACTACTGCGCCTTCGTGACCTACACCGGTCTCGACGAGTTGCACCAGCGCTACGTCGATGCTGCGTGCGCGCAGCTGCGAGCCGATCAGGCACGAGTCGGCCGAGCCGCCACCAGCCTGTACCTCGGCGGCGGCACCCCGTCCAAGTTGACGCCGACCCAGGTGGCCCAACTGGTCGAGGCTGCAACGTTGGTGGAAGGGGCAGAGGTCTCCATGGAGTGCAACCCCGAGGACGTCACCGTCGAGCGCCTCGAGGGCTACGTCAGCGCCGGGGTGACCCGGTGCTCCTTTGGGATCCAGTCCACCGCTCCGCACGTGCTCAAGAGCCTCGGGCGCCGACACGGCACCGGGGCGCTCAGCGACGTCGCCCACGCCGCAGCTCAGGTTGGGTTGACGTCGTGGTCCATCGACCTCATCTACGGCGCGGTGGGCGAGCGGCCGGAGGACTTCGATCGGTGCCTCGACGAGGTGCTGTCCTTGGAGCTGCCACCCCCGCACCTCTCGGCCTACGCGCTGACCGTTGAGCCAGGGACCCCACTGGCGAAGAAGGTGGCACTGCACCCCGACGACGACGTCCAAGCTGATCGCTACGAGGTCCTGACCCGCCGGCTCACCGATGCCGACTACGAGTTCGAGGAGATCTCGAACTGGTCCAAGCCCGGCCACCACTGCCGGCACCACCGGACCTACTGGAGCGGGGGCGACTACCTCGGGATCGGCGCAGGAGCGCACGGGCACCTCGACGGCCACCGCTTCTGGAACCTCGCTGATCCCCAGGGCTACATCACCGCCATCGAGCGGGGCAGCTCGCCCATCGAAGGCGAGGAGCACCTCGACCCGGCCACCCGCCGCTTCGAGCTCGCCAGCCTCATGCTGCGGACCTCGATGGGCATCCCACCGAGCTGGCTCGATGCTGACCCCGTGCTCGATGGGCTGCTCGAGCACCATGGCGAGCGGGTGCTGCTGAGCCCCCGGGGACGGATGCTGGCCAACGTGGTGGCCCAGCACCTCGTGGTCTGAGCTTGGCCTCGCAGCAGGGGGCATCTTGTACCCTTTCGAGATGGACACCACCGATCAGACCGACGCTGGAGCCCCCGAGGGCACCGACCTGCTCGAGAAGGTGATCTCGCTGTGCAAGCGGCGGGGGTTCATCTTCCAGTCGGCAGAGATCTACGGCGGATTCCGCTCCACCTACGACTACGGCCCCCTCGGAGTCCAGCTGCTGCGCAACGTCAAGGCGCAGTGGTGGCGCTCCATGGTGCAGCTGCGTGAGGACATCGTGGGCCTCGATGCGGCGATCTTGGGGCCTCCGGCAGTGTGGAAGGCCTCAGGGCACCTCGAGACCTTCACCGATCCACTGGTGGACTGCAAGAGCTGCCACGAGCGCTGGCGTGAGGACAAGATCGACGGCGTCTGCCCGAACTGCGGCTCGACCGAGCTGACCGAGGCTCGTGCCTTCAACCTCATGTTCAAGACCCAGGCCGGCCCGGTCGAGTCTGAGGGAGCGGTCGCCTACCTCCGCCCCGAGACGGCGCAGGGCAT
>CAINFA010000221.1 GCA_903847955.1 uncultured Actinomycetes bacterium | reverse complement strand
TGGCCCTACACCCCGATCGGCACCCTCGTCACCGTCGGCGCCCTGTAGTCCGACCCCTGGTGGGTCAACCGTCCCGCTTGGGCCTCTTGGGCCGCGCTGGCGTCCTGTGCTGCACCGCTGGAGCCTTGGTGCTGGGCTTCCTCTGCTTCCAGCTCTTCGGCTCTGACCTCCTCCAAGCCAATGCCCAGCAGCGGCTACGCCAAGCGATCGAACCCGGGCTCCCAAGGGTGGTCCGCACCTTGGGCCGACCAGTCCCGGCCCCTGCGACCAAGAGCCCACCGGGTGGCACCCCCCTTGGGACCATCGCCATCCCCGCCATTGGGGTGGACCAGGTCTTCCTCCAAGGTACGGGTGAAGCCCAGCTGCAGCTCGGTCCAGGGCACTACCCCTCCACCCCGCTGCCTGGTCAGCGGGGTGACGCCGCCATCGCTGGACACCGCACCACCTGGGGGCACCCCTTCAACCGTTTGGACCAACTACGCCTCGGCCAAGCCATCATCGTCACCACGCCCCAGGGTCGCTTCACCTTCCGGGTCCAGTGGATCGCCGTGGTGGCGCCTACTGACCTCGCCATCATCACCCACACCACCGGTGCCAGCCTGACCCTCACCACCTGCAACCCCAAGTACTCCGCCGCCACCCGGCTGGTGGTCCACGCCGCGCTGGCGGGAGTGGGGGTGCCCACCGTCCACGAGCTGCAGACGCTGCGTCGCATCAGCCTGCCCACCACCTTGGCCATCGTGCCCAGCTCGGCCGGTGGCTGGCTCGCTGGGCTGTGGGGAACCATGGCGCTGTCCGTGCTGGCGGCGCTCTTCATTGGGGTTGCTCGCAGGCGATGGGTGGCCTTGGCGCTCTTACCGCTGTTCGGCTGCTGCTTCTTGATGTGCTCCTACTGGCTCTCGGGGCTGCTGCCCCAGAGCTTCTAGTCCTAGGATCGAGCCATCGACGACCGCCACCTCCACCTCGCCAACCTCTTCCGGGGCTTCCTCCCCCGTGAGGACCGAGAGCGCCACCCCGCCTACGCCGCCATCTGCGAGGCGGTGGCGGCAGACCCCTGGCTGCTCGACCTGGCCGACCGGGTGCCGCCGCCGCAGTTGAAGGTGAACGTGCTGTTGGCCTCGGTGCACTTCCTGCTCCTCCAAGGGGCCGAGCACCCTTTGGCCCACCACTACCCCACCGTGTGCGTCACCCGGGGCCTGACTCCAGCCGATCCCGATCCGACGGCGGCGGCCCAGGCTTTCGTCGACTTCTGCCGCCAGTTCGAGGCCGAGGTCGAGGCACTGCTGCTGGTTCGGGCCACCCAGACCAACGAGGTGGCCCGCACCTTGGTGCTCGGTGCGGGCTTGGCCGAGTTGCGTCATCGGGGACTGAGCACCGTTGGCCTGCTCGACGCCGGCTGCTCGGCCGGGCTCAACCTGTTCCCCGACGCCTACGCCCGCCGCTACGCCGCCCCAGGGGGAGAGATCACCACCATTCCCTCAGGCGCCCGGGTCCAGCTGAGCGGTCAGGTGACCGGCGCCATGCCACCGACCACCCTGCCGGGCATTCAAGGGCGCGTGGGCCTCGACCAGTTCCCTATCGAGGTGGGCGACCACCTCGAGCGCACCTGGCTGCTGAGCTGTCTGTGGCCCGATGACGTGGAGCGCTTCGAACGGCTGCTGCTGGCCGCCGAGGTTTCCGAGCAGCGGGCCGCCGAGCGCCAACTGCTGCGAGGCGACCTGGTCGATGACCTGGCTCGAGCTGCGGCCCAACTCTCGAGCGAGCAACCCCTCGTGCTCACCACCTCCTGGGCCGCCGCCTACCTCCCCCACGACCGTCGACCCCAGCTCACCGCCGAGGTGGTCTCGATCGCAGCGCATCGCCCGCTGGCCTGGCTGTGCGTCGAGAGCGTGGGGGTGACCCAGCACCTCGGCCTCTACCCCAGCGACGGCCCCGAGCTGCCGCCCTTCGCCTCGGTGCTGACCTTGACCACCTTCGACGGTGCCCAGCGGAGCGAGCTGCTGGCCGAGGTCCATCCCCACGGCGCCTGGATCACCTGGCTGGCCTAGGTCGACTCCTCTGGGGCGGTGGGGCCCCAGCGCTCGGGCCGGAGTGCATCGACGGTGCCCGAGCGCCCGAGGTGACTGGCCACCGACAGCGCATCGGCCCCGAAGCGTTCTCGGATGGCATCGACCGCCCCCGAAACCGGCTCCCAGGTCTCCTGCAAGGTGGCGGCTTCGCTCGGTGCGTTGGTGTCGAACAAGGAGAGCTGGTTGGCGTCGTGGGTGGCGAAGCCCGAGCAGCTGATGCCGAACAGCCGAATCCCTCCCCGCAGCTCCACCTTCTCGAGCAGCCCCGTCGCCACCGCAATGATGGCGGGACCGGTATCGATGCCCACCTCGGTGGTGGAGCTGCGGGTGAGGTCGGTGAAGTCCGAGAACCGGACCTTGATGGTGGTGGTGCGGGCCCGAAGGCCCTTCGAGCGCAGTTGGTGGGCCACCCGCTCGGCCTGCTCGGTGAGGTAGGGCAGCACCGAGGCCACCTCAGCCAGGTCCTGGGCGAAGGTCTGCTCTTGGCCGATGGACTTCAGCTCTCGGCTGGGGACCACCACCCTCGTGTCCTCGCCATTGGCCATGGCGAGCAAGTGCGGCCCCATGGAGCGACCCACCAGCCGCTCGATGGTTGGGGCATCGAGGCTAGCCAGCTCGCCCACGGTTCGGATGCCGACGGCGTAGAACTTCTCGGCTGTTTGGGGGCCAATGCCCCACAGGGCCCGGATCTCCATGGGGTGCAGGAAGGCCAGCTCGTCCTCGGGGGCGATGCGCACCACCCCTCGACCCCGCTCGACGCCTCTGGCGGTGGCCTTGGGCTTGGCCTCCCTCGAGGCCAGCTTGGCCAGCATCTTGGTGCGACCGATCCCCACCGAGCTCACCAGCTTGGTCTTGTCCCAGATGCTCCGGCGCAGCCCTTGGGCGATCTCGACCGGCGGACCGAGGCGCCGAATGGCGGGGGCCACGTCCAAGAAGGCCTCGTCGAGGCCAATGGACTCCACCAGGTCGGTGACCTCGTGGAAGGCCTCGTGCACGAGGGCACTGAGCTCTTGGTAGCGAGCGAAGCGACCGGGCATCACAATGGCGTCCGGACACAGCTGCTTGGCCCTCGTCATGGCCATGGCAGAGCGCACCCCGAACCGACGGGCTTCGTAGGTGCAGGCCGCCACCACGCCCCGTGAGCCCGTCCCGCCCACGATCACCGGCTTGCCCTTGAGCTCGGGGTGGTCGAGCACCTCGACCGAGGCGAAGAAGGCGTCCATGTCGACGTGGCAGATGGTGGGCTCGTCGCCCCCGAACCGTGGCCGCTCAGCCATGGAGGTGCAGCAGGCGGAAGCCCTCGGCCACCGTCAACCCACAGCGACGACCGTCGTCCTCGCACCGACCCCGCACCACCTCGGCGATCAGGTCGGCATCGCCGGGGAACTGGCTGACGTGGCATGCCACCGCCTCCACCTTGGTGTCGAGGTAGCCAGCGATGTCGACGAAGCAGTCAGGCTCCAAGGTGCCAGTCAACAGCACCTCGGGGACCCCGAAGGGCTCGCCTTGGTCGGAGAAGTAGTGCGGCATGGCCGCAGCCGGGGCCACGGCGTCGAGCACAGCCCAGCCGAGTTGGCGGTGGTCCCGGTGGTTGACGTAGTGCTGGCCGAAGAAGATCGCCGTTGGGTCATGGCCGAGCACCACCTCGGGACGGTGCTGGCGGATGAGCCCCACCAGTTGGCGACGCAGCGCCTCGGTGTCCTCGACCGACCCATCTTCCAGCCCCAAGCTCTCGAAGCTGATGCCGGTCACCGCGCAGGCCTTGGCCAACTCCTCGTGGCGCAGGGCGGCCACCTCGTCCTCGGTCACCTCGGCGTCGCTCGTGCCCTTGGCACCGGTGGCGGCCACCACGAGGTGCACCGCACAGCCATGGGCCGCCCAGCGGGCCAAGGTTCCGGCACAAGCCACATCGGCGTCGTCGGGATGGGCGTAGATGGCGAGGGCGCTCGAGGGGATGGCCGAGCGAATGGTCACGCTCACGTCGTGCGGGCCTTGGGCTCGGTGGTCTTCGACAGCGCACCGACCTCTCGTTGGAAGTCGCCGAGGTCAGAGAAACCCTTGTAGACGCTGGCGAAGCGGACGTAGGCCACGTCGTCGATGGCTCGGAGCCGCTCGAGCACCGCCACGCCGACCTCTTGGGAGCTCACCTCACGCTGCAGCTCTCGCAGCGCGTCCTCCACCTCAGCAGCCAGCGCGTGCACCGCTTCGGGGCTGACGGGGCGGTTCTTGCACGCAGCGCGCACGCCTTGGATCACCTTGGCTCGGTTGAAGGGCTCACGACCACCAGAACGCTTGGCCACCCACAGGGGAACCTCTTCAACCCGCTCGAAGGTCGTGAAGCGCTGGCCACATCCTTGGCACTCCCGGCGGCGACGAATGGCCTCACCTTCGTCGGCCATGCGCGAGTCGACCACGCGGTCGTCATCAGCGCTACACCAGGGACATCGCACCATCCAAGGCTACCGCCCACGTCGGTCACCACCTTGGAGGACCCTCAAGGTTTTCCTAGGGAATGGCGATGCGCTGGCCGGGCACGAGCACCGACGAGCCATCCTCGGCGATGATGGCGGCGGCCAGTTGCGACGCTGGGCCGTAGCCCTCGGCCGAGAGGCTGGCAGCGATGGACTGCACCGTGTCCCCTGCGACGACCGGCCAGGTGCCCCGCAGTGCAGCACCGCCAGCGAGGTGACTGGCTTGGCCGGGAGCCAAGGGGTGGGCGAAGAGGCCGAGCACCGGACTGCCGAAGAGGAGCACGACCGAGACCACCGCAGCGGCCAGCACCCGACGACGGTTGGTGCGCACTCGAGCAGAGACCGCCGGTCGGCGGACCGGCCGCTCGTTCACCCGGGGCTCTTCCTCCAGAACAGCTTCTGCATGGGGAGCGGGCGTGCTCGACGCGGCTAGGCCACCGGTCAACACCCGGAGCTCAGGCTTGGGCCACGGCAGCTCCACCACCAGGTCATCGATGTCCTCGAAGAGCGGAACCATCACCATCGCCATCGTCTGCCTCCTGGTCGAACCGAACCGAACGTCTGTTCGGGGTGCGGTGCATCTCACCACGAACATCTGTTCGTGTCAAGCGAATGAACGAACAGGTGTTTGCCCGCTCGCTGCTTGCTGGGTAAGGTGTAGCAAACGGGTGTTCGCAGTGATCCCCCCACCACAGGAGGCCGACATGGCAGAGGTGCTCACCACCAAGCGGAAGCAGATCTTGGACTTCATCGCTACCTGCCTGCGCGACCGGGGCTACCCACCGTCGGTACGCGAGATCGGCGAAGCTGTGGGCCTGACCTCCTCGGCCACGGTCCACACCCACCTGGCCGTGCTCCAGCGAGAGGGCTACCTCGTCAAGGACCCCACCAAGCCTCGGGCCATCCAAGTTCGCTACGACGCTGATGCGCCAGCACAGATGGCGACCTCAGCGGTCCGCCACATTCCGCTCATCGGTGACGTCGCCGCCGGTGCGGGCGTGCTGGCCCAGGAGAACATCGACGAGCTGGTCACCCTGCCCGAGTCGCTCACCGGGTCGGGCACCTTGTTCATGCTGCGGGTTCGCGGCGACTCGATGATCGAGGCTGGGATCTTCGATGGCGACTACGTC
>CAINFA010000220.1 GCA_903847955.1 uncultured Actinomycetes bacterium | reverse complement strand
CTACCAGGTGTTCACCGCGGCGGCGCTGTGGTCGAGGGGGTGGTGCTGCGGGAGCGGGTGCCGGCACTGCCCCTTCCCCGTCGAGGAGCAGCAACGGGCGGGCCGCCCTCGGACCTGAGCGAGCCCAGGAGCCAGAGGAAGCTGGCCAGCGCATCGTCGAAGGTGCGGTGCGGGTCGGGGGAGTTCGCGACGGCCAGGCCTGCATCGTCCAAGGCCCCAAGCAGCATGGTGGCCACCAGGCGAGAGGGTGCGGGGAGGGTGGCGAGGCCCTGCTCGACGGCGATGAGGAGGGACGCGTCGAGCAGGCCGAGGAAGTAGCGCTCCTCGGTGGCCTTCCAACGGGCCCAGCCCAGCGCGACGGGTGCCTCGGCGAGGGCGATGGTGGCGAACCGGGGCTCTCGGCAGCTCGTGAGGAAGATCGTGGCGCCCACCGCAATGGCCTCGAAGGGGTCCTCGGTTCCTGCGGTGGCATCGAGCACCTCGGCGAGCAGGAGGTCTTCGAGGTGGAGGTACGCGGCCTCGAACAGCGCGGCCTTGTCGGCGAAGTGGTGGTACACCGCACCCTTGGTCACCCGGGCTTGGTGGGCCACCGAGTCGATGCTGACCTTGGCGTAGCCCTCGGCGGTGAAGCGGTCGATCGCGGCCTCGACCACGGCCGCTCGGGTGGCTTCGGCGTACTCCTCACGGCGGCTCTTGACAACCATCACCTTCCATCATATGGTCACATACCATGAGTATCCAACCAGAGAACAGTATGCAAAGAACGACCATCGTCACCCCCACCTTCGGCGCGATGGCGGTCATCGACCACGGCCAGGGTCCGGTCGCGCTCTTCCTCCACGGCGTCTTCGTCAACGGCGAGCTGTGGAGGCACCAAGTTGAGGCCCTGGCCGACCTGCGGCGATGCATCGCCATCGACCTCTTGGCCCACGGGATGAGTCCGTGCCCCTCTGGAGAGCTCACCATCACCGTCCAGGCCCAGATGGTCCTCGAGGTCATCGAGGCCTTGGGTGGAGGTGAGGTGGACCTGGTGGGGAACGATACCGGCGGCGCCATCGCCCAGCTGGTGGTGACCCAGCGCCCCGAGGTGGTGCGCTCGCTGACCCTGACCAACTGCGATGTCCACGACAACTTCCCGCCCGAGGCCTTCCTCGGCATCCAAGAGGTGGCCCAGCAAGGGTTCTTGGCCGAGGGTCTCGCCGCCATCGCCAACGACCCTGAGGCGATCAGGGCTGCGCTCAGTACGTCCTTGGAGGACCCAGCATCGATCGATGACGCCACCTTGAGGAGCTTCTTCGCGCCCTTCACCGATCCGGCCCACGCAGCGTCGCTGCAGGGCTACATCGCCTCCATGGAGCCCTCCGAGCTGGTGGCGATTGAGGCCAACCTGGGCAAGGTCACGGTCCCAACCCAGATCGTCTGGGGAACCGACGACGTGTTCTTCCCCGAGGCGTGGGCGACGTGGCTGGAGCAGAGGATCCCTGGGGTCTCCTCGAGCGTGCGGGTGGAGGGAGGAAGGCTCTTCTTCCCCCTCGAGCGACCCCAACCACTCAACGAGGCGCTCCGTCGGTTCTGGTCGGCGCGGGCCTAGCTAGACACCGCGATGCCCATCGCCGAGCTGAAGCCGGTGGCGGCATCGGTGAAGGTGCTCAGCGGGGCGACGTCACCGCACGCGGCGGGTCCGAAGCGCAGGACCTCGCCTGCGCCGGAGAACTCGGCGGACTTGGCGAGCACGTAGGTGTCACCGGTCGCCGGGCTCGAGGCCAGGCCGGTGATCAGCTCGTTGCCCAACTGGGTCTTCGGGCCAGCGAGGACGCAGTTGGGCGCGACGTTGCCGTGGGTGCCGAAGGGGAAGCGAACCACCTTGGTCTGGCCTCCCCCCGAGACCCCCACCAGCCAGCTCTTGGTCGAGCTGGCGGCAGCAACGACGAGCTGGGTGCAGCTGAGGGCGCACCTACCGAGCTGGGTCCCAAGACCGCTCACCACGGTCGGTGCCCCGGTGAGGTTCTCGGGCCAGGTCTCGAGGGCGTTGCCGCTCCGGCGCACCACTGCCATGGCGATGACCCCCGTGGGTCCAGTTGCCAGCACCGAGGGCCACGGATGCCACACGGCCTCGTCGGTGTGGGTCTGGTGCAGCGAGCTGACGGCGTACAGCGAGGTCGCCTGCCCGGCTGCGGTTGCGCTGGTGGACTCGAGCTCGGCCGGCCCTTCGCCCGTCGCGATGATGGCGGTGCCATCAGGCTCGACGGTGAGGGCTCGGGTGTCGGGGCCATCGATCCTGAAGGTCCGCTGGAGCACCAGCGAGCCCGTGGAGGTCGGGGCGAAGGCGAAGGTGGTGGCATCGGAGAGGAACGACTGGACGAGGACCGTCCCCTTGGGCCCGATCGCCACTCCCCAGGGGTCCCACACCGCGCTGGGGTCGCGCACCGGGCCGACGGCCTCGGCCGGGTGCACCTTGCCGGTGCTCGAGACGGGGTAGGCAGTCACCGCTTGGGCACTCGCGCTCGCCACCCAGATCATGGAGCGATCGATGGTGGAGCCACGTTGGTGCGACACGCTGGCCGCGCTGGGGGTCGTGCCCACCGCGGTGACGACGGTGAGCACGAGCAGCGCGCCCACACCTCGAGCGTGGACGACACTTCGGGGTGCGAATCGGGTCATGGCCTCAAGCCCTCAGCCAGGGAGCAGGTACAGCTCGTCGGGGTAGCACCAGCCCCAGTCCTCGTCGGGCTGCGCCGATGCCATCAGCTCGTGGCCGGTGAGGTGGAAGTGGGTGGTGGCGTGGTGCTCAGGCGACTGGTCGCAGCACCGCACCAGTCCGCACCGCAGGCACTGGCGCAGGTGCACCCACGAGGTCCCTGCCTCGATGCAGTCGACGCACACGATGTCCTCGGGCGCGGCCACCTCGAGGGCGAGGTCGAGGTGCCCACAGGTGGCCTCGGTGGGTTGTCCGGTGGCATCTCCAGCCACGTACCAAGTCGTCATGGTGCCCTCTCCTCGCCGCTCGTGCTCACGCTAGCCACGATGCGCGACGTGGGCCATGGGAATGGCAACGGCGAGGGCGTGGTTCTCCCTCACGCCGGCCCACGGTCGGAGAGGCGACGAGCGAGGAGTGCGCGGTGCAGATCAGCATCATCGGAGCAGGGTTCATCGGCAGCACCTTGGGGGCTCGGCTCAGTGCCGCTGGCTTCGAGGTCACCTTCGGGGTCCGCCGGCCCGACGAGACCAACCTCGAGGTCCCCACGGCCACCGTGGCCACCGTGGCCGAAGCCATCGCCGCAGCTGAGGTCCTCGTGCTGGCCATCCCCGGCGGGGCAGTTGCCGACTTCGTCGCCACCCACGGCCTAGCGCTCGAGGGCAAGCTCATCATCGACGCCACCAACCAGATGGGCGCAGAGGTGCCCAATGCCAGAGCGGTGCTCCCCGCAGGGGTTCGCTACGCCCGAGCCTTCAACACCTTGGGGGGCGAGAACTTCGCCGACCCCACCTTCGACGGAGCGCCCGCCGACCTGTTCTTCTCCGCACCTGGTGCCGATGAAGCCACGGTGGCAGCGGTCATCGCCGGCGTCGGGCTCCGGCCCATCTTCGTGGGTGAGGACCGAGAAGACCTCATCGACGCGCTGTTCAAGTTGTGGATCGCGTTGGCCCTCACCCAGGGCCGAGGGCGCAAGCTCGCCCTCCGGCTGCTCGAGGGCTGAGCAGCCTCGACGGGTAGCAGGCGGGAGGTGCCTGCTACCCGTCGAACGTCAGCTACTTCCCGCAGAAGAACTCGACGGGGATCCCGTCGGGGTCGCGAGCAGTGACCACCCAGCCGTACTGCACGTCCTCGAGCGGTCCACGTTCGAAGCCCAGCGCGTCGAGCTTGGCCGCCCAGTGCTCGACCTCAGCAGCAGAACCGCAGTCGAAGCCGAGGTGGTCGAGCCCTCGGTTGAGGTGGCTGAAGCGACCCTCGGGTGCCTCGTCGTGGGACATCACCGCGATGCGCAGGTCATCCATCTTCGGCCAGGTCATCCGGGTGCGCTTCCAGCCATCACCCTCTCGCTCGACGATGTCGGCGGGACCGAAGACCGCGGTGTACCACGCCACGCTGGCCTTTACGTCGCTCACCGAGAGGGTGATGTGGTGGAGGGGGTAGGGCATGGTTGGGCTCCAGCTCAGATCGAGGCCAGGGCTCCGATGACGTCGGTGGGCTCGACGCGCACCCGCCAATCGGCGTTGACCGAGGAGAAGCGAACCACGTGGTCCTGGCCGATGATGAAGGTCGAGGCGACCGGCAGGGACCGGCGACCATCGGCGTTCTGGGCGGCCGGGTCGTTCTGGAAGACGTTGACCTGGAGATCCTCGAGCTCACCGCTGAGGTCGAAGCGAACCTTGTAGGCCGCAGAGGTGGACTGGTCGAGGTCGCTGAGCACCGAGAACCTGAGGTCGTGCTTCTCCACCAGGCCTGCGCCGTGGTCGGGGGCTTGGGGGCTGATGGCGACCAAGGTGGCGCCGGCAGCGGTGATGGCATCGAGGTGGTCGCTCAGCGCCTTGAGCTGCAGGTTGCAGAAGGGGCACCAGTCGCCGCGGTAGAAGGTCACCACGACCGGTCCGGCCTCGAGCAAGGTGTCGAGGGAGACCTCGGCGCCGTGGGCGTCGGGGAGGGTGAAGCTCGGTGCCGTGTCACCAACGGCGAGGCCAGGGGCCACACCCGAGGTGGCGAGTTCGCTGACACCAGCGGCGATGCGGGAGCCAATGGGCTCGGGGATGGATGCGGTGATCTCGTGCATCTGGGATTCGAGGGTGGACATGGAGCTCCTTAGATTTGGACTGACTGGTCCACTCTAAGGTGCCTAGAATGGACTGTTAAGTCCACTTGAGAGGAATCCATGCCCCTGACCAGCGTCCGCCAACTGACCCCAAAGGGGCAGCGCACGAGAGAGCGCATCGTCGATGCGGCCTCTGGGCTGATGGTGACCCACGGCGTGGCAGCGGTGAGCTTGGACGATGTCGGGCGGGCGACGGCGACGTCGAAGTCGCAGATGTACCACTACTTCGCATCCAAGGACGACCTCGTCGATGCGGTGGTGCACCACGTTGGCACCGACATCGTGGGCTTCCACCGGCAGTTGCTCGCTGAGGTGACGGACCTCGAGGGGCTTGGTCGTTGGGCCGAGGCCATCGTGGAGCTGCAGGTGTCGGCGCCGAGCTTCTGCGGATGCCCGCTCGGCACACTGGCCAGCGAACTGGGCGGTGACCCCATCCACCGGCGCCCCGAGGTGGAGCAGGCCTTCGCCGCCTGGGAGCAGCTGCTCGAAGAGCGCCTTCGGGTCATGGTCGATGCTGGTGCGCTCTCGAGCGATGCCGACCCCCACGCGCTGGCGGTGGCCACCTTGGCCAGCCTGCAGGGAGGCTTGCTCATGGCCAAGGCCACCCAGGACCCCAGCTACCTGCGCATCCCGCTCGCCGCTGCACTCGAGCACCTCAGCGCCTTCATCCCTCGCTGAGCGCGCCAACCGGACCCGCTGCGAGGGCACCCACTACGAGGCGATGATGTGGTCGCGGATCTCGTTCGAGAGCTTGGCCACCAGCTCGGTGAGGTCGTGGACTTGCTTGGTCAACTCGGTGTTCTGCTCGAGCAGCGCCTTGGTGGACTCTGAGACCTGGAGGTGGTGGATGGCTTGTTGGGCAGCGATGGCGTCAGCCCGCTTGGCCGCGATCAGCAGGATCGCCCCCTGGAGGCCGGCCAACATGGACAGGAAGAGGTTGAGCAGGATGTAGGGGTAGGGGTCGAAGGCGCTGTGGCCGAGGATCACCGTGTTGGTGAAGGCCCACAGCACCATCGCCGAAAGGAAGCCGAAGACGAAGGGCCACGACCCCATGCCGTTGCGCATGTGGTCCGCTGACCGCTCGCCGAGCGAGAGCTGATCGCCGGACTTCACTCCTGGGTGTCGTTCCCAGCTCATCGCCCTACCTCCGTGGTCGAGGGCCCGGTGACCACCTCGCACCGAGCGCCTTTGGGTGGTGCCATTGTGGCCGACGGCGCTCGTCGGGCCCAACGAGGCCGAGGCCTGCGTCGACCGAGCTCAGTTCGATCGCTCGGCGAGCTCGACGATCCGAGCCGCAATCCACGTGCCATGGGTGTCTTGGAGGAAGTGGCTGGCGCCGTCGACCGCCTCGAAGCTGGCACCGAGTTCGTCCGCCCAGGCTCGCCCGTGCTCGGCGGGGAAGATCGGGTCGGCGGTGCCCCACAAGAAGTGCACCGGCTTGGTCCATCTGGTCAGTTCGTGGCGATGGTGGCTCTGGGCCGCGCCGTTGCCGCTGGCGTAGTCATCGAAGGGGATCGACAGCGGGAATCGGCGCAGGCCGTTGAAGGCAGCGTCGTCCATGCCCAAGAAGGGCGCGCTGTAGCCGGCGTAGAGCGCGGCAGCCTCGGGTGTGAGCGCAGGGGCGCGACCCTCGGCCAAGGCGCCGAGTGCAACCTCGGGGCTGACCAGCCCGGCGGTGAGGACCGGCAGCAGCCCAACGTCGGGGCGTGGGCGGTGGAAGATCCCACCTTCGTGCCAGTTCTGGTTCCAACTCCGGACAGCGTCGGAGTAGGGGTAGGCCTCGTGGTGGAGCCAGGTGTTCATGACCACGAGCCGGGCGAACCGCTCAGGCATGGTCATCGCCTGGGCCAGCCCGATGGGCCCACCCCAGTCTTGGCAGACCAAGGTGACGTCGGTGAGCCCAAGGGAGCACAGGAGCGAGGTGAGTACCTCGGTGTGCCGAGCGATGGTGAAGAAGCACGGATCAGTCGGCTTGTCCGAGCGGCCGAAGCCCAGGTGGTCTGGTGCGATGCAGCGGTACCCAGCGGCCACGAGCACGGGGATCATGTGGCGGTAGAGGTACGACCAGGTCGGCATGCCGTGCACGAGCAGCATGACCGGTCCGTCTGCTGGCCCCTCGTCGAGGTAGTGGACCCGGAGGTCCTGCCACTGGTGGTACCTCGGCTCGAAGCCAAAGTCGGTGAGGCCGTCGAAGTTGGCGTCGGGGGTGCGGAGGAAGTCGGTCATCAGCGAGCGAAGGGCCGGAGCAGGACGCGACGGTTGCAGCTCTTCGAACCGCCCACCGCGAGGTCGAGCGCGGTGGCATCCTCGGGTGCCTCGATGATCCAGAACCCTGCGACGAACTCCTCGTCGGCGTTGGCCCGGCCGGGCGTGACCTGGGGGACCTCTCCTCGAGCATCGACGAAGGTGGCCTCGTCCAAGGTGCCGAGCCCATTGGCGTAGACCCAGTGCCCGTTGGCGACGAGCGCCTCGTTGAAGACGTCGATCGCGGCCATCTCCTCGGCGGTGGCGAGCTCAGGGCCTCGCGCCAGCACCGAGATCAGGTACTGCGGCATGGGGCATCACTCCAATCGAAGAGGCACCCCAAGGGCGCACCCACTCCACCTACCACAACGCCGTGCTCGCCTCTTCGGGTGCGCAAGGTCAGTACTCGCCCTTGAGCACGAAGTAGGTGCCTCGGATGGTCCCGGCCAGCTTGGACTTCTGCCGAGCGAACTTGAACCCAGCGAGTTCCTCGGGAACCTCCATGCCCTCAGCGAGCTTGAACCCCACCGCTCGCTTGCCGCCGGCAAGGGTGTAGAGCACGTTGATGGCCAGACCGCTTTGGTAGAAGACGAAGCTCCACCGGATCCCGTTCACCTCGAGTTCCACAGCCTCGAGTGCGGGGGAAGCGATGACGATGCCACGCTCGTTGGCCAAGATCGTGGCAACTCGCTCGATGATCTCGGAGGACTCACTGGCTCGATCGGTGGCGAAGGTGGCGTCGTACTTGGTGTGGAAGTACCTCGCTTCCTGGGCTCGAAGCCCAGCGAGGGCTTCGGCGACCGGCGAGGCCTCGAGGCCTGCAACCGAGACGCTGTGGAAGTCCACGATGTCAGGCACGAGAGTGATCCTAGGACGGGCGGCGACATCTCGCCGCAGGTGGCATGGCCCTCAGCGCTGGGCCGCGAGGACCGAGCGCACCGCATCCATCGCCGCGTAGCACCCTTGGAGGAGTCGATCCTCTCCAGTTCGGTTCTGGAAGGCAGTGCGACCGTGCAGCACTCGGCGGTTGTCGAAGCAGACGAGGTCGCCGGGGGCGAGCGTGACCTCGAGGAGACCAGGGTCTGCCTCGAGTCGACGAGCGAAGGTGCAGTAGGCCGAGTACCACCGGTTGGAACTGGCTGGGTCATCCGCCTGCAGTCGGAGCGCACGGGCGTTGTGGCGGATCGCCCGCACCTCGCCACGGGCGTCGAGCTCGATGAGCGGTGCGCGCGCTTCGAGCCGGTGGAACCCATCATCGAAGACGAAGCTGACCTCGGTTGTGCTGAGGAGCTCGAAGGCCTCAGGATCGTCCTCTTGGAGTTGGGTTGCCACCGCCATCGCATCGACGAAGCGCGAGCTGCCACCCTCACCGCTGGCTCGCAAGCAGTGGAGCAGTTGCAGGGTCGGCACTGGCTCTCGGTAGGGGTTGTCGGTGTGCAGCGCTAAGCCCAGGTCGCTCGAGGCCAGGTTCTTCGGATCGGGCAGCGCTTGGACGTCGAAGGTGCGGCCGTAGTTGGTCTCGAGGACCGGGCTGAAGCGCTCTGCCACCACCGCCACCTGCCCGTCGACCACGGGTACCTCCGACACGAGCCCGAGCCCGGCGGCCTCAACGTCAGCGAGGAAGCTGAGCAGCGCACCATCGTCGAGAGCGACAGCGCTCCAGGCGTGCCAGGTGAGCTGGCGGAGCGACCTCGCCGGTGGGCGCTCCTGGGGGCGAGCGGCGAGCTCTGCTGGGTTGAAGGTGCTCAGATGCGGCGTTGGTCCGAAGCGAACCACGAGGTCGCCGCCATCGACCTCGGCGTGCTCGATGACCGGTTCAGGTTCGCGCCACACCTCGAAGATGCGCTGCCCCGAGGGTGACCAGCACGCCTCGCATCGGCAGTGGTCCCGCAGCCACGACGCCTCGCAGGTGCGTCGCTCTGCATCGAGCTCGACGGTGATGGACCGTTCGCTGACCTCGAGGAGTTCCACCCCTGCCTCCACCTCATCGTGCGCCGTTCGTGCCCAAGGAGGGTACGGGCGTGGGGTTGCCCGCTCGTGTCCGCTCGGTGACCTCCACCTCGAGCACTCGAGGTCGTTGGCTAGCGTTCGAGCACGGCCTCGTGCAGTGGGCCCCACACCTCTCGGTTGTCGTTGCGCTCGACCCACCGCCGAGGCGCCAACTCGAGGAGTGGGTCGAGTCCAGCGGCCTCGAAGATGGCGGTGACCTGCTCGAGGCCTGTGGGGCCCTTCGACCGAGCCGCGTCGTGGAGTCGCTTCAGCATCCACATGCGGTAGGGGATGACCGTCACGGTCATCGGCGTACCCCGCCAGTCGAAGGTGGTGGTGCCCATCGACCGGCGGGAGGGCTTGCCGAGGACCACCTCGCCGTCGGTGACCTCGGGGTGCTCTTCGAGCCAGTCGTCGACCGCACGGACTTGTGCGGCCATCTCGGCGACGAACTCCTCGCTGATGTAGCCCAACAGCGCCATGAGCGTGGGTGGGATGGCATCGTCGGCGAAGAGCTCCTCGGGGTACTCCCCGAACTCCCCGACGTCTCGGTTCGACGCGTTCATCCGCTCGACCCAGCGCCAGACCTTGGGAGCCCGCTGCTTCATGAGCACCGAAGGGTACGGATCCCGAGCGAGGTGGGCGTACAGCGGGCCCATGAAGCCGTAGTCGGCGATGGTGGGGCGTCCGCCCAACAGGAATGGCGCGGTGCCGAGGTGCTCGTCGAGCAGCAGGAGGAACTCGAGGTAGGAGGCCTCAACGCGCCCGGCGATCTCTTCGGTCACCCCGAATGCTTGGGTGGCGGAGCGCATGCGGTCACTGGCGAAGGCGAACACGGCCTCACGGGTCGCTGCATCAGCACCCGGGGCCAAGGTGGCCGAGAAGTCCTTGGACAGAAAAGGGAGGTTGGTCTCGTCGAAGTCCCACCGGTAGTGCATCGCCGGACGCAGGAGCCCTTCGCCGCCGAAGAGCTCGAGGAGGTGGGCGACGGCCAGGTGGCACGGCGTCGCTGGGTAGGCCGAGCGTTCGGGAGGTTGGTGGGCATCGAGCGCGTCGATGATCGACACCGTGTCTTGGATGAGCTCTCCCTCGGGGGTTTCGAGGACTGGAATGATCCACCTCCCGATGGCAGGGACGATGTCCTCGGTGTAGCGGGACTCGCCCGCGGCGCGCTCAACGAAGTCGATCTGGTGCGTGCGCAGGTACGAACGGGCCTTGCCCGAGTAGAGCGAGGCGGGCATGGTCCACAAGGTGTAGCGCGACATCGAGCGGTCTCCTCAAGTTGGTGGTTCGACAGGATCGACCGGCGTGCACCACGGGGTTGTGGTCAGTACTCGGCAGGTCACCTCCGCAGCATGGCACCACCCTCGAGGTCTCGTGTGATGGTGTGGCGGAGAGAGGGAGCGTACCTGTTGTCAGCGATGTTGACAGATGTCACCTCGGGTGCCATATCCTGTGCGCGAGGAGCAGGGCCGAAGGATGGGGGACGCCGGTGGACATCGAGGTCGTGCGAACAGCGTTGACCCAGTGGCGCCAGGTTGACCTCGGGTCAGCCCCGCTCATCGATGGCCAGGTTCGGCTCAAGGTCGACCGGTTCGGCTTCTCATCGAACAACGTCACCTACGCCGTGATGGGCGAGATGCTGCGGTACTGGGAGGCGTTCTCGGCTGCGGCGAGTGCGCCGTCGGGCGACGTGGTCTGGGGGCGGGTACCGGTCTGGGGCTTCGCCGAGGTGGTGGAGTCCAGAGTTGACGCCATCGCCGTCGGCGAGCGGCTCTTCGGCTTCCTCCCGATGTCCACCGAGCTCGTCATCACTCCCGGCAAGATCACCGAGACCGAGATCGCCGACGCCGCCCCTCACCGAGCCGTGCTGGCCGCGGCCTACAACAACTACCGGCGGTGCGCCAAGGATCCGACCTACGACGCCGGGCTCGAAGACCTCCAGATGCTGCTGTATCCGCTCTACTTCACCTCCTTCGTCATCGATGACTTCCTCGTCGACCACGCCGACTTCGGCGCCAGCCAGGTCATCATCTCCAGCGCCTCGGCGAAGACCGCGATCGGGGCTGCCCAGTTGCTCCATGGGCGTTCGATGCGGACGGTGGCGCTGACCTCTGAGCCCAACGTCGAGTTCTGCGAGTCCCTCGGGGTCTACGACCAGGTGCTCACCTACGACGAGATCACCGACCTCGAGCACACCTCGGCCGTGTTCGTTGACGTCGCTGGGAACCCTCATGTCGTGGCGGCGGTGCACCGGCACCTCGCCGAGGACCTCGTGCACTCGATGGTCGTGGGCGACACCCACTGGGACAGCGCCCCAGCCGAGACCGACGGCCCGCTCCCGGGGCCACCCCGAGCCTTCTTGTTCGCACCAACCCAGATCAAGAAGCGCAGCCAAGACTGGGGCGCAGCGGAGCTCAACGCCAAGATGGGCGCGGCCTGGGCCACCTTCGCTGCGTGGGCCTCGACCTGGCTCGATCTCGAGCGCGTCGCTGGACCAGAGGCGGTGATCGAGGTGTTCCTCGGGTACCTCGCTGGTCGGGTCGACCCGAAGGTGGGGACGCTGTGCACCATGCGCACACAAGAGGTGGCGTCGTGAAGTTCGGCATCGTCTACGCCAATGCTGGGCCGTTCACCGATCCCGTTCGGGCCATCTCCATGGCGAGAGCCGCAGAGGCGGCCGGCTTCGAGTCGCTGTGGACCATTGAGCACGCGGTGGTTCCCGCCGGGTACGCCTCGGCCTACCCCTACGACAAGTCGGGCAAGATGCCTGGCGCTGATGACGCGATCATGCCTGACCCGCTGATCTGGCTCGCCTACGTCGCCGCTGCGACCTCGACCATCAACCTGGCCACCGGCATCTTGATCCTCCCCCAGCGCAACCCGGTGGTGCTGGCCAAGGAGGTCTCCACCTTGGACTTCCTCTCGGGTGGTCGGATGCAGCTCGGGGTGGGCATTGGGTGGCTCGAGGAGGAGTTCAACGCCATCGGCGTGCCCTTCGGTGAGCGCAGTCAGCGACTCGAAGATGGGATTGGCGCGATGCGTGCGCTGTGGAGTCAAGACGCGGCCAGCTACGACGGCACCTTCACGTCCTTCGAGCGGTGCATCTTGCGGCCCCAGCCCGTGCATGGGTCGGTCCCGATCCACATCGGCGGCCATTCAGAAGCGGCTGCTCGTCGTGCGGGCCGCATCGGTGACGGGTTCTTCCCGGCCACCGGCAGCCACCGCACCGTGGCCGAGCGCGTTGCGCAGTTGACCGAGGCTGCTCTCGAGGCGGGTCGTGATCCGTCCTCGATCGAGATCACCTGCGGTGGCAATGGCGTGTTCGGCCCAAATGGGCTCGATGAAGCCAAGGCACTGGCCGACCTCGGGGTCACCCGGGTCGTGGTGCCATCGTTCCTGTTCTTCAAAGACACCGAGGATGCCTTGGCTGCCTACGGTGAAGAGATCATCGGCCGGGCCTGAGTGCCACGCCGGCAGGGTTCGACGACGAGGAGGCAGTGATGGAACTCTCAGGACGCACCGCAGTGGTTACCGGTGCAGCATCGGGGATCGGCTTGGCGCTCACCGAGCGGTTCTGCGCCGAGGGGATGTCGGTGGTGATGGCCGACATCGAGACCGCCGCCTTGGAGCGTGCGGCCGAGCGCCTCACCGCCGGTGGTGCGACCGTGCTGGCGATCCCCTGCGACGTAGCTGATGCCGATCAGGTCGCCGCCCTGCGAGACCGAGCACTCGAGGCCTTCGGGGCGGTCCACGTGCTGTGCAACAACGCTGGTGTCGCCTCGGGCCGACCCAACCACAAGACCAAGCCGGCGGTCTGGGACTGGGTGGTGGGGGTCAACCTGCTCGGTCCGGCCTACTGCGTCTCGGCCTTCGTGCCCGCCATGGTGGCCCAAGGCGAGGGGCACGTGGTCAACACTGCCTCTGAGGCCGGCCTGACTGCCTCCCCCTTCCTCGGCTCGTACCACGCCACCAAGTACGCCATGGTGGGCCTGTCGGAGTCCTTGGCCATGGAGCTCGCTGGCAGCGGCGTGGGGGTGTCGTGCCTGTGCCCTGAGCTCGTCGACACCCGAATCTTCGCCTCCACCCGCAACGCCCCCGCTGCCCTTGGGCTGCCAGCACCTCAGGACATCCCCATCGAGCAGATCGCCGCGGCCATGGGCACCACCGCGATGCCACCGGCCGATGTAGCGGCCATGGTTGCCTACGCCATCAAGGCGAACCAGTTCTGGATCCTGAGCCACCAGTCGACGAGGTCCAAGATGATGGCCCGCAACCGCCGGCTCGAGCAGGGCCTCAACCCGGTCTTCGGTGACGGCGCGTGAGCACTGCTGCATCCCTCGCCGAACCGCACGGTGGCGGCGTGGTGACGATGGTGGACGGGCGTTCGGCGATTCGGGACCGGAACCGCACCGCCGTCCTCGACGCCGTCCTCGACCTGTTCTCGGAGAACAACTTGAGCCCTGGTCCCGAAGAGGTGGCGCTGCGAGCAGGGCTCTCGGCCCGCTCGGTGTACCGCTACTTCAACGACCGCGACGGGCTCACCCGAGCGGCCATCGCCCGCAACATCGAGCGCGTCGGCCCCCGCTTTCGGCTCTCGGCCATCGGCGAGGGTTCCCAGAGTGAGCGGATCGAGCGGTTCGTCGCCGCTCGGCTGACCCTCGTGGCAGAAGTGGGTCCCACCTTCCGGGCCGGTCGGGCCCGCGCCACCTTCGACCCCTTGGTGGCAGAGGACCTCCACGGCGCTCGCCGGTTCCTCTTCGAGCAGGTCGCCCGCCACTTCGCCCCCGAGCTCGAGGCCATGGATCCCTCCCGCGCATCGGCGCGTGCCCTGGCCATCGATGCCCTGTTCTCCCTCGAGTCGCTCGATGGGTACCTCCACGACCATGCGCTCTCCTGCGCCGAGGCCACCCCGCTGCTCGCCGATGCCCTCCACGCGCTGCTCTGCACCTGACCTGTTCCACCTCCCTCGGCCGACCGGCCCCAGAAAGGACGTCCCATGGCTGACCAGCTCACCTACCCCTTCGGCACCGTTGACACCGAGACCGCGGTCCGGTGGTTGCGCCTCTCAGGAGAAGAGGACCGTGAGGTGTGGATGCTGAACCTCATGAAGTACAAGGCCGTGGCCGACTACGGCGAGGCCGGTGGGCCGGCGATCTCGGGTCGTGAAGCCGACGACCTCTACGCCCCAACCGCGGTGCTCGACGACTTGGGCGCCACCGTGCCGCTCTTCGGCGACGTCGTCGACCAGCTGACCGACGCGGTGGCCTGGGACCGCATCGGCATCGTGCGGTACCCGAGCCGGGCCTCGTTCTTCCAGATGCAGAACCGCGAGGACTTCCAGAAGCAGTACCGCCACAAGGAGGCGGGCATGGAGACCACCATCGTCATGGGCTGCGTGCCGCTATCGGTGGGTGCGCCGAGCACCGAGGGGCCAAGCCCAGTGGTGATGCGCGTCCGTCGACTGGCCGAAGGTGCGACCCCGGGTCCGGACCCCGAGGGCGTCGTGCCCGTCGCGCACTTCAGCGTCGATGGCGTGATCTTGGGTGACGGCCGGACGTGGACCGACGTGCGGTTCGACCGGGTGGCCCCCGACCTGCTGCACCAGTTGACCGAAACTGCCGGGGTGGAGGAGCAGATCATCGTGGTGGTCAATCCGCTCCTCGAGGACCTCGTGGGCTCGGTGGTGACCGCAGGGCGCTGAGGAGCCTGGGCCCTCTACTCGGGCAAGAACCAGTGGAACGGTGAGATCAGCTCGTCGACCGCGTCAGGTCCCCACGAGCCTGGCTCGTACATCTCCACCGGGGGTGGGGCGTTCAGCAGTGGCTGGGAGATCTCCCAGAGGCGCTCGATGCCATCGGAGCGGGTGAACAGCGCCTGGTTGCCGATCATGGCGTTCAAGATGAGCTGCTCGTAGCCCTGGAGGTTGTGCGATGAGGAGAAGGAGTCCTCGTAGCTGAAGGTCATCTCGGCGTTGCCGAGCCGCATCTGGGGCCCGGGGAGCTTGGCGAAGAAGTGCAGGTCGATCGAGCCCGGGTCGGCGAAGTCGATGACGAGCTTGTTGCCTCGACGGCTCCGCACGCCGACGTCACCGGGGAAGATGCGCATCACTGGCTCTCGGAACCCGATGGTGATCACCTGGCGACTCTGGGCCAAGGACTTGCCCGTTCGCAGGTAGAACGGCACGCCCTTCCACCGCCAGTTGTCGATCTCGCACTTGAGGGCCACGAAGGTCTCCGCTTGGGAGTACGGGGAGACCCCCGGCTCGTCGCGGTACCCCTCGTACTGCCCTCGGACCACCTGGCTCACATCGAGGGGCAGCATGGACTCGAAGACCTTGACCATCTCGTCCCGCAAGGGCTTGGCGTCGAGGGACACCGGCGGCTCCATGGCCACCACGCCGAGCACCTGGAAGAGGTGGGTCACCACCATGTCCCTGAAGGCACCGGTCTCCTCGAAGAAGGCGGCGCGTCCTTCGATGGAGATCTTCTCGGGGACGTCGATCTGGATGTAGCTGACGTTGTCCCGGTTCCACATCGGCTCGAAGAGGCCGTTGGCGAACCGCAGGGCGAGCACGTTGTCGACGCTCTCTTTACCCAAGAAGTGGTCGATGCGGAAGATCTGGGACTCGTCGAAGTGGCTGCGGAGCATACGGTTGAGCTCTTGGGCTGAGTGCAGGTCCGTGCCGAAGGGCTTCTCGCACACCACCCGGGCGTTGTTGGTGAGCTCGGCGACCCCGAGCAGCTCGACCATCGAGGCGAAGGCGAAGGGCGGCACCGCCAGGTGGTGCAGCAGCCGCACCCCGGTGCCGATCTCAGCTCGGGCTTTGGCGACCTCGTCTCGCAGGGCGTCCTCATCGCCGAGCTCGGCCGGAGCGAAGGAGATCTTCGAGCAGAAGCTGTCCCACTCGGCCTGGTCGAAGGCACTGTGGTCGAAGGTGTGCACCGCCTCGAGTGCGAAGGCCCGGAACTCCTCGGTGGTCATGGCGAACGACGGAGGGGCGGTGCCGATGATGCGGAACTGGCGGGGCATGAGGCGGGCCTTGGCCAGCCGGAATAGACCCGGAATCAACTTGCGCTTGGCGAGGTCACCGGTGGCTCCGAAGAGCACGATGAGGTGATCGTCGGGACGCTGGAGGCCACTGTCTGCCGCCCTGGCCACGGGAAACCCCTTCCTCGCCCGAAGGCGCTCGCCAAGGCGAACGTTAGCGGCCGGTGCCGAGGACCTCGGCAAGGGCGCTGTGATCAGCGACGACGATGCTGCGCCCTGCGGTCACGCGCCCTGCTGGGATGGCTTCGTCGCCGGCGAGGAGGCGCCCGAGCGCCCCTGCTTTGTCGTCCCCAGCCACCAGCCACACGAGGACCTTGGCCCGAGCCAAGGCGGCGTAG
Source organism: uncultured Actinomycetes bacterium (assembly GCA_903847955.1). Classification (GTDB taxonomy): domain Bacteria; phylum Actinomycetota; class Acidimicrobiia; order Acidimicrobiales; family RAAP-2; genus CAINFA01. Next base: position 2,605 of record CAINFA010000220.1, on the reverse strand, counting down.
GTCAAGGTCAGACGGCGGTGGCCCTGGTAGGGGGCGGTTGGTGCGACGAGCCGGAGATCCTCGAGCACGGCATCGCCTGGGATGAGCGAGGCCGTGTGCCCGTCGCTGCCGATGCCGAGGTGGACAACGTCGAACTGGGGAGGAAGCAGTCGGGCGTAGGCGGAGGCGGCCACCTCGAGGTCCTCGTCCTCGACCTGCATGGCCACCACCTGGGCGCCCGCTGCGCCCAGTGTGGCCTCGATGGCGTTGAGGTTGCGCGATGGAGCACCTGGCGGGGCGACGCGCTCATCGACTTGGAAGACCTGCCAGCGGTCGAGCCCGGTGGCGGTGGCGGCGAGGTGCTCGAACATCGGCGCTGGCGTGGAGCCACCGCTCAGGGCTACCGAGACCGTGCTCGCCTCATGGTCACCGACGAGGTCGAGGAGCACCGAAGCCGCCAGATGCGCGGCGTCGCGGGCCGAGCCCGCTTCGAGCAACTCGTGGTGCACTAGTGCGACTTCTCGGCGTGGCCGCCGAACTCGGCGCGCATCGCCGAGAGCACCTTGGCGGCGAAGTTGCCTTCGCCTCGCGACTCGTAGCGGCTGTAGAGCGAGGCGGTGATGACCGGGGCCGGGACGGACTCGTCGATCGCGGCCATGACCGTCCAACGGCCCTCGCCTGAGTCCGAGACCTGCCCCGAGAAGTCCTCGAGGTCAGGAGACTTGGCCAAGGCGGCTGCGGTCAGGTCCACCAGCCACGAACTGACCACCGACCCCCGTCGCCACAGCTCGGCGATCTCGGCCACGTCGAACTCGTACTGGTAGGCCTCGGGGTCACGCAGCGGGGCGGTCTCGGCGTCGTGGGCCCTTCCCTCGAGGCCGCAATCGGCGTGGCGGAGGATGCTCAGCCCCTCGGCCACCGCCGCCATCATGCCGTACTCGATGCCGTTGTGGACCATCTTGACGAAGTGGCCCGCGCCCGCAGGACCGCAGTGCAGGTAGCCCTGATCCGCAGTCGAGGCGGCCGTCCGCTCAGGGGTGGGCTCGACCTCTCCGGGCCCTGGGGCGATGGTGGCGAAGATCGGCTCCAAGCGCTCGACCACCTCGGTCTCCCCGCCAATCATGAGGCAGTAGCCGCGCTCGAGGCCGAAGATCCCGCCGCTCGTGCCGCAGTCGAGGTAGTGCAGCCCCCGAGGGGCTAAGGCCGCAGCCCGGGTGATGTCGTCGCGGTAGTACGAGTTGCCACCGTCAATCAGCGTGTCGCCCTCGTCGAAGAGGTCGGCCAGCTCGTACAGCGTGGCGTCGGTGATGGCGGCCGGCAGCATGAGCCACGCCACCCGTGGACGCTCGAGGGCGGCCGCGAACTCCTCGAGGGTCCGGGCACCGATGGCGCCTTCGGCCTCAAGGGCGGCGATGGAGGCCTCGTTGAGGTCGTAGACCACGCAGCGGTGGCCGTCTCGAAGCAGGCGACGCACCAAGTTGGCACCCATGCGGCCGAGGCCCACCATGCCGAGTTGCAGGGGTTGGGTAGTGGCCACGTCGGTTCTCCTCTGGCTCGTCGTCGACCATCGAGGTCGAGTCGATTATGGCCCAGCGCGCCGATGGTGCCGGCAGTGCTCTGCCCCGTGTGCAGGGCACAGGCCACAGGTCGACGTCATCGTCGTGGTCAGCTGAGCGGCACCCTCGGGAGCTCGCAGTTGCCGTTGAGGCGGTTGAGCGGTCCGACGATGGCGAGCAGTTGTGCGGTGGAGATCACTGGGGCCCCGCTGCCTGGAGTGGTGGAGCGGAGCGCTGCGAGGAGCTGGGTCAGAGTGCGCCGCTCCTCGCCGGAGTGCTGCTGGCTGAGGGTCTCTGTGAGCTCAGCGAGGAGCATGGCTCGGTGCTGCTGCTCGCTCGCGAGCCCAGGGACTGCTGTCAAGAGCCCATGGTCAACATCTTTGACCGCTGCGCAGAGCGAGACGACCGCCACGTGGTTGCGGTGCGTTGGGGCAGCACTGGAGGAGCTGCACGATGCCAGCAGCAGCCCGCCAGTGAGCACGGTGACGAGGAGCCTGCGCACGAGCGGAGTATACCCGTGGGCACCGCTGATCCCAGTCTGGAGATTCCCGGGTTCCTGGCAGGGAGGACGCTTGAGCAAGCGTGCTGCTGGGCCGGCTTCGGTACGGCAGGTCCTCGCGCGCCGAGGTCTGCCAAGATGCCGACATGGACCGTCTCGAAGGGTTGCTGGTCGAGGTGGCCGACTGCACCTTGTGCTCGAGCGCTCTGCCGCTTGGCCCACGTCCCATCGTCCAGGCGAGCGCCCGAGCCCGAGTGCTCGTTGCCGGCCAAGCCCCCGGGCGCAAGGTGCACGAGAGCGGGGTGGCGTGGAACGACGCGAGTGGCGTCCGCCTCCGGGAGTGGATGGGCATCAGCGAAGAGGTGTTCTACGACCCTGCTCGTGTTGCCTTGCTCCCCATGGGGTTCTGCTACCCCGGGACCGGTCCTTCGGGGGACTTGCCCCCTCGACCAGAGTGCGCACCCGATAACCCACAAGCTCCTGACGATCTCAGTATCCATACTCAGCTCGGCTGTTTTTCTCATTTTCCTGTGGTGGCTTACTACGCTCCCTGGGATTCGCTCTCTATGGG
>CAINFA010000219.1 GCA_903847955.1 uncultured Actinomycetes bacterium | reverse complement strand
TGGTGCACTTCGCCGCACCCCCAGAGGCCCAGCGTGAGGGCACCTACGCCACCGTCGAGGTCACCCACGGGGCCCGCCATCACCTGCTCGGCACCTACGTCGCCCTGGTGGCGCCGCCCCGGCACCGACGCCGCATCCCGCTCCTCGTCTCGAGCGCGTGAGCTTTCCACCGATCGCCCTCGTGGGCACCACCGCCAGCGGCAAGTCGGCGGTGGCCATGGCTGTCGCCCAAGCACTCGGTGACGTCGAGATCCTCTGCGTGGACTCGATGTGCGTCTACCAAGAGATGGACATCGGCACCGCCAAGCCCACGAGGGCCGACCAAGCCCTCGTAGCCCACCACCTGCTCGACCTGGTGGATCCCTCCCAAGAGTTCTCGGTGGCCGAGTTCCAGCGCGCCACCAAGGCCGCCATCGCCGAGGTGCAGGCTCGGGGTCACCAGCCCCTGCTCGTGGGCGGGACCGGCCTGTACCACCGAGCGGTGATCGACGACCTCGAGCTCCCCGGGCGCTACCCCGAGGTGGCCAATGGCCTGTGGGATCGGCTGGTTGGGGGTGAGGACCTCTTCGCCGAGCTCGAGCGGCTCGACCCGGTGGCAGCATCTCGCATGGAGCCCGACAACGACCGACGGGTGGTGCGCGCCCTTGAGGTCACCGTGGGCAGTGGTCGTCCCTTCTCGAGCTACGGACCGGGCCTCGAGAGCTACGGGACCCCCGGCATCGCCCAGGTTGGCCTCAGCTACCACCGCGCCGAGGTGGACGAGGCCATCGCAGAACGGGTGGGGGAGTTCATGGCGCGTGGGTTCTTGGACGAGGTCGAGCGCCTGGCCCGTCGTCCCCGGGGGATGTCGCGCACCGCCCGGCAGGCCGTGGGCTACCGCGAGCTGCTCAGTCACCTCGAAGATGGCATCGACCTCGACCGAGCGGTGGGGGCCACGGTGCGGGCCACGAAGAAGCTGGCTCGTCGGCAGTGGGCCTGGTTCGGCCGGGATCCGAGGATCACCTGGGTGGAGCCGAGCGAGGCACAAGAGGCGCTGAGGACGGCGTTGCTGGCCGCCCGCGCCGAGGTGCCAGACTGACCCCATGCAGCAACTCGGACATCCCTCGGGCGGGTTCCACTCGCACTTCGAGCTGGCCAAGCATGAGGGCACCGGCAACGACTTCTTGGTCTTCATCGACCCCTCGGGCGCGGTCGAGCTGCTGCCCCGGATCGTGGCGCACCTGTGCGACCGCCGGCACGGCATCGGGGCCGACGGGGTCATCCGTGTCGGGCCTTCGAACGTGGCCGACCTCGAGATGGAGCTGTGGAACGCCGATGGCTCCATTGCCGAGATGAGCGGCAACGGCATGCGCTGCTTGGCCCACGCGGCGATCTTGGATGGCCTCGTGGACCCGGGCACCTTCACCGTGGCCACCAAAGGTGGGGTGCGCACGGTCAGCTTCGACGATGGCCCCAGCTACGACCGGGGCACCGCGTCGGTCACCATGGGTCCAGTCGCCTTGGGGGTCGACGTGGCCCTCGAGGGGCCCTTGGCCGGGGCCCGGCTGGCCCGACGGGCATCGGTGGGGAACCCGCACCTCGTGGTGGTGGTCGACGACCTCGGCGCCGTCGACGCCGGCGCCTTGGGGCCGGGGTTGTCGACCTCGATCGAAGGCGGCTGCAACGTGGAGTGGATCGAGGTCACCTCGGACGCCAGCGTGGAGCTGGTGGTCTACGAGCGGGGCGTGGGGCTGACCTTGGCGTGCGGCACCGGCAGCTGTGCGGCTGCTGCCGTGGCGCACGCGGCAGGGCTGTGTGGCGAGCTCGTCACCGTCGAGAACCCCGGCGGTCCCTTGACCGTCGATCTCACCAATCCCTCGGACGTGGCCCTGTCGGGACCGGTCCGCAAGGTGGCCGACATCGCGGTCGACCTGACGACGCTGCTGTGACCTCTGCCTTCACTGACACGCTGATCTCGAGGGAGATCCGAGAGCGCATCATCTTGGTGGGGGTGACCCTCTCTGGTGCCCGACCCGAGGCCACCGAGGCCAACCTCGAGGAGCTGGCGCTCTTGGTCGACACCGCAGGCGCTGACGTGGTGGGCATCGTCCACCAGCGCCGAGAGGCACCCGACCCCTCCACCTTCTTGGGCAAGGGCAAGGTGGCCGAGCTGGTCGAGCTGGCCTACGCCGAAGACGCCGACACCATCGTCTTCGACGATGAGCTGTCGCCCGCCCAGCAGCGCAACTTGGAGAAGCTGCTCGGCCGGACCGCCATCGACCGGACCGCGGTCATCTTGGACATCTTCGCCCAGAATGCCTCGAGCCCCGAGGGCAAGGCCCAGGTCGAACTGGCCCTGCTGCGCTACCGCCTGCCCCGGCTGCGGGGTCGAGGTGAGACGCTGTCCCAGCAAGGTGGTGGCCTGATTGGCAACCGAGGACCTGGTGAGACCCAGCTCGAGGTCGACCGTCGGCGCCTCGTGCGGCGCATGCACCACCTCGAGGCCGAGCTGCGAGCGGTGGCGGCCACCAGGGAAACCCAGCGCTCCTCGAGGGCTCGAGGACGCCGCCACGAGGTCTCCCTGGTGGGCTACACCAATGCCGGGAAGTCCTCGCTGCTCAACGCCTTGACCGGCGCTGACGTGGCGGCCGAGGACCGGCTGTTCGTCACCTTGGACCCGAGAACCAGGCAGTTCGCGCTGCCTGGTGGTGAGACCATCCTGATGACCGACACCGTCGGCTTCGTCCGCAAGCTGCCCCACGAGCTGGTGGAGGCCTTCAAGTCCACCTTGGACTCGGTGCGCCTCTCTGAGCTGGTCGTGCACGTGGTGGACGGCTCGGCCGAGGACCCCGAAGGCCAGATCCGGGCGGTGGACGAGGTGCTGGCCGAGATCGATGCGGCTGGGGTGCCCCAGCTGCTGGTGGTGAACAAGATCGACCGGTCGCCCGACGCCTTGGCCTTGGCCGAGCGGTTGGGGGCGGTGCCCATTTCGGCCCGAACCGGCGAAGGCATCGACCAGCTGCTCGAGACCCTGTCGGATCGCCTGCGGGCCGGGGACAAGGTGGTCAAGCTGCTCGTGCCGTTCTCCCGCGGTGACGTGCTGGCTCGGCTGCACCGAGAGGGCGAGATCTTGGAGCAGGCCAATGGCGACGATGCGGTGGCGCTCACTGCGGTGCTCGATGAAGCGGCAAGAGGCGTGTTCGCCGAGTTCGTGACCGGGTCCCCACGATGAGCTTCGTCCCGCCGCCCTACCCCTACGACCGGCTGGACCAGCTGCGCCAGGTGGCCACCGAGCGCTTCGGGCAGGCCATCGACTGCTCCATTGGCACGCCGTGCGATGCGCCACCAGCGGCGGTGCTCGAGGCGCTGGCCAGCTCAGGGGCCGAGCGCGGCTATCCCACCTCGGCCGGCTCGCCCCAGCT
>CAINFA010000218.1 GCA_903847955.1 uncultured Actinomycetes bacterium | reverse complement strand
GGGCGAGGACCTGGTTGGTGAACGAGTTGCTCATGACGAAGCTCGGGTGCCCGGTGGCGTTGCCGAGGTTCATCAGTCGGCCCTCGGAGAGCACGATGATGGTGTGCCCGTCGGGGAAGCGCCACTGGTCGACCTGGGGCTTGATGTTGGTCCGCTCGATGCCCGGGTAGTTCTGCAGCCCGGCCATGTCGATCTCGTTGTCGAAGTGGCCGATGTTGGCCACGATGGCCTGGTGCTTCATCTCGGCCATGTGCTCGACGGTGACCACGCCCTTGTTGCCGGTGGAGGTGATGATGATGTCGGCTCGGTTGAGCGCGTCCTCCAAGGTGGTGACTTCGTAGCCGTCCATGGCGGCCTGGAGGGCGCAGATCGGGTCAATCTCGGTGATGATCACCCGAGCACCCTGTCCACGCAGGCTCTCGGCGCAGCCCTTGCCCACGTCGCCATAGCCACAGACGACGGCGACCTTGCCGCCGATGAGCACGTCGGTGGCCCGGTTGAGGCCGTCGATCAGGCTGTGGCGGCAGCCGTACTTGTTGTCGAACTTGGACTTGGTCACTGCGTCGTTGACGTTGATGGCGGGGAACAGCAGCTCGCCGGCACGCTGCATCTCGTAGAGGCGGTGCACGCCGGTGGTGGTCTCCTCAGAGACGCCGACGATGTCGGTGACCATCTTGGTGTAGCGGGTGGGGTCAGCCTTGAGCGACTCGCCGAGGACGCTGAGCACGATGGCGTACTCCTCGCTGTCGGCGGTGTCGGGGGCGGGCACGAAGCCCTTGGCCTCGAACTCCACGCCCTTGTGCACGAGCAGGGTGGCATCGCCGCCGTCGTCCAAGATCATCGTCGGACCTTGGTGGCCCGGCCAGTTGAGCACCTGCTCGGTGCACCACCAGTACTCCTCGAGCGTCTCGCCCTTCCAGGCGTAGACCGGCACGCCGCTCGGGGCCTCAGGGGTGCCCTCTCGGCCGACCACGATGGCGGCAGCTGCGTGGTCCTGGGTGGAGAAGATGTTGCAGCTGGCCCAGCGCACGTCGGCGCCGAGGTCGACCAGGGTCTCGATGAGCACCGCGGTCTGAATGGTCATGTGCAGCGAGCCGGTGATCCGGGCGCCAGCGAGCGGCTTGGTGGCGCCGAACTCGGCGCGCATCGCCATGAGGCCGGGCATCTCTACCTCAGCCAGTTCAATTTCCTTCCGGCCAAAGGCAGCCAAGGACAGGTCAGCGACTTTGAAGTCGCCGTTCAAGGGGCGCGACATAACATTCCTTTCGAGGGGGTGTGCTTGGTGCGGCCCGCCCCTCTGGGCATGTCGGCAACTGCTTCAACTATAGCGGCCGCACTCTGCGGGTGACCGGGTGCGTCCAGAGGAGGAGACACCGTGGACGAGCGCTACCAACTGGTCGAAGGCCCCCCGAGCGTCGAGGACTACGTGGCCCTCAGGGCGAGCAGTGGCCTGCGACCCAAGCGTCTGGACCAAGCAGCGGCGGGGATCGACGGGGCCTGGGCCGCCGCGCACGTCGTCGAGCGGTCGACGGGCAAGACGGTGGGGATGGGGCGGTGCCTCGGTGATGGCGGGTGGTACTTCCACCTCATCGACATGGCGACCCTGCCTGAGCACCAGCGCCGCGGCATCGGCTCGGCCGTGCTCTCGTACTTGATCGGAACGATCGATGCCGAGGCGCCCGAAGGGGCGTTCATCTCGCTCCTGGCCGATGCGCCGGGACGTCCCCTCTACGAGCGCTTCGGCTTCACCGACACCACGTCGCTCGGCATGGCGCTGCGACGCACCACGCCCGCTACACGTTGAAGCGGAACTCCACCACGTCGCCGTCGGCCATCACGTAGTCCTTGCCCTCCATCCGAACCTTGCCCGCCGCCTTGGCAGCAGCCATGGAGCCCAGCTCGACCAGGTCCGCGAAGGCCACCACCTCGGCCTTGATGAAGCCACGCTGGAAGTCGGTGTGGATGACCCCCGCCGCCACCGGTGCGGTGTCGCCCACCCGAATGGTCCACGCTCGAGCCTCCATGGGTCCAGCGGTGAGGTAGGTCTGGAGGCCAAGGGCGGCGAACCCGACTCGGATCAGCGCGTGCAGCCCCGGCTCGGTCTGGCCGTAGCTCTCGAGCATCTCGGCGGCATCAGCTGGCTCCATGGTCGACAGCTCGGCCTCGAGTTGGGCGCACAGCACCACTGCAGGGGCTGGGGCCACGAGGGCCTCAAGCCGTCCACGCAGGGCGTCGTCGGCCAGCTGGGACTCATCGACGTTGAAGACGTAGAGGAAGGGCTTGGCCGTCAGCAGGTGGAGGTCGGCGAGGTCACCGACGTTGATGGCACCCCGTTGGGCAGCCTGGGCGATGGTCTCCCCAGCGGACAGCACCTCGAGAGCAGCCTTGGTGGCCGCCAGCTGGTCTGCGAGCTCAGGGGCTCGCTTCGCCTCCTTCTCGAGCTTGGGTAGCCGTGCCTCGACCGTCTGGAGGTCGGCCAG
>CAINFA010000217.1 GCA_903847955.1 uncultured Actinomycetes bacterium | reverse complement strand
ATCCCACCTTGCCACGCCCTACGGCAACCACGCACCAAGGTTCCTCCCAGACCTACTAACCGTAGGGCCAGGCGTTCGAAGCTCCACCCGCTGGTGCAGGTGTCGCTACCGTCGCCCATAACCGACACTGCAGAGCAAGGGGCCACATGACCACCACCGAGCACGTCATTGAGGCCTTGCTCGAGGCCATCACCACCATCCCCATTGAGGGTGCGTGGTCGAGGATCACCCCCGAGGTGGCGGGCACCAGCCTTGAGCCGCCCTTCTCGCCCCTCAACCTCGTGCCCACCCGAGCACCCACGGCGAACCCCGATGTGATCGAGGAGCTCCACCAGACCGTGGTCGCAGGGGGCGTCCCCTTCGTCCTCATGGCCCGACCGTGCACCGAGCACCTCCTCGACCGCGTGGCTGCCCGCTCCGGACACCAGCGCCACGTACCCGCCACGCCCCTCATGGTGCGTGACGACGCCACCCCCGTTGCGATCGAGCCTTCCCTCGACGCCCGCATCTGAGCGGTGGCACCACAGGGAGTGGAGCACTTCTGGCAAGGCCTCGCCGACGGCTTCGAGATGCCCCTCGAGCTCTGCCGTGCGGTGTGGACCCCCGAGGTGGTGGCGTCGCCCAACAGCCGTTGCTTCGTCGCCGAAGAAGACGGGCGAGGGGTCGCCACAAGACAGGTGACGGTCACCCAACAGGTGGCGGGCGTCTCCTGCATCTCGACCATCCCGTCACACCGGGGTCGTGGGTATGGCGAGCCCATCACTGCTCGGTGCGTCATCGAGGGGCTCGCCCTCGGTGCCCCCGCCAGCCACCTTCAAGCCTCGGCCATGGGTGAGCCCATCTACGCCCGCATGGGGTTCGCCGCACGGGAGTCGCGGGCGAGGTACTTCTCCCCATGAGCCCGAGCTCTGGTCGCAGAGATCACGTGCATGAGGACCATCACCTCGGGTACGTAACCCGACCGCTCTCCCCCGAGACCTGGGAGGACTTCGCCCAACTCGTCGAGGCCAACAACGGCGTATGGGGAGGTTGCTGGTGCATTGGCTTCCACCCCGAAGGCCTCGTCAAGGGCGGCACCGCCGAGCGCAATCGCGCACTCAAGATGGCCCATGTCGACGCCGGCACCGTGCGCCAGCTCTTGGTCTACGACGGTGAGGTCTGCGTGGGCTGGTGCCAGTACGGGACGCCAGCTGAGCTGCCCAACATCAAGAACCTCGCTCGCTACGAAGCTGGGTGCACCGAGCTCCCCCAGTGGCGGATTGGCTGCATCTTCACCAGCAGCAGGCACCGGGGCCGAGGGGTGGCACGCGCGGCGGTGACCGGGGTGCTCGAAGCCATTGCCCAAGCAGGTGGAGGTGTGGTCGAGGCCTACCCCGAGCAACTCGATGACCGCCCACCCCGGCGAGGGGCCTACCTGCACACTGGTCCAGAGACCCTCTTCACCGCGCTCGGCTTCACCCGAGACCGCCAAATCGCCAAGTGGCGTTGGGTGATGCGCCTCGAAGTCACCCCAGATCGCGGAGCACGGCCCACCTCGCCTGCCGCCTAGGGCCGTTGCTGGGCAGCACCGACGTCGTCCGCTCCCCCGCCTTCGGCATCGAGCCGAGCCGCCAGCGCTTCGGCGGCCGCACGACCCGATCGTGCGGCACCCTCCACCTTGGCGCCTCCAAAGGCATCGCCGGCGAAGACCAGCGGCGGGAGGTCCTTGGCTACCAGGGAGCGGTCGGGGTGCACGGTGGTGGGGCGCGCGTAGCGCCACCGGTGCACCTGGACCAATCCCGCGTTGGGCCGAACGCTGAGGCCGGCCGCCCCCACCAGCTCGTCGATGATGACCGCATCGCGCTCGTTCCAGTACTTCGAGCTGAAGGCTGCGGTGGCATGCAAGGTCACCGCTGAGACGGCCGAGACGCCCTTGGTGTAATTGTCGGCCATCCAGTCGATGGGTCCGTGTGCAGGATCGATCGCACCAGGTTCGGGCAGCCCAGCAGGACCCTCCAGCACGGCCAGCACGGCGAGGCAGGGCTCGTAGCTGATGGCCTCGAGCGCCGCGGCATCCATTGCTCCTAGGCCGATGCCACTCGCCTCGAGCAGCTCCAGCGCTTGTGGGACTGGCGTGGTCACCACGAGGCCATCAGCCAGCAACGCGGTGTGGTCCTCCAAGGACACGCGCCACCCCTCGGCCACTGCCTCGAAGCCGACCACCCGAGTGGCAACCCGCACGTCCACTCCCTTCGCCAGGTGCTTGGCAATGTCGTTCATCGACGCCACCCCTCGGTAGCGGGTGTGGCCATCGGGATCGAGGCACCCATCGGGACCGACTCGACCTCGGAACCAAGGCTGTGCCACGCCAGCGTGCACCCAGGATTCCATGGTGGCGGCGAACTCCGCCGTGTGGGTCGTGATGAACTGCGCTCCGTGGTCCACGGTGGCCTCGCCCACCCGGCGCGTGGCGAGACGACCACCAACGCCTCGCCCCTTGTCGACCACCACCACCTCACAAGTCGCGGCCAAGTGCCGAGCCGCGGTGAGCCCCGCCACCCCCGCACCCACCACGACCACTGATGGTCGTCGCCTCACAGCGATCCACCATCGAGCGCATCGAGAACCTCTGCGGCCCGGATGCGCACGGCAGGGAGGTCGCTGAGCCGCTGGACAGCGTGGACCTGGCGTGCGACCCGTGCGTTGCGGCCGAGCGCCTGCTGGTGCTGGTCGAAGAAGGCCCAGTACAGCGTGGTGAACGGGCAGGCATCGGGACCTACCCGATTGCGACGATCGAACCGGCACGAGCCGCAGTAGTCGCTCATCTTGTCGATGTAGGCCCCACCAGCGGCGTAGGGCTTGGTGGCCATCACGCCACCGTCGGCGTACAGCGCCATGCCGACCACGTTGGGGAGCATGACCCACTCAGCACCATCAACGAAGCTGGCCCACATCCACTCCGTCAGCTGCCAAGGGTCTACGCCGGCGAGCAGCGCCAGGTTGCCGATGACCATCAACCGTTGGATGTGGTGGGCGTAGCCATGGGCGTGCACCGCATCGAGCACCTGGCTGACGCAGCGCATCTGGGTGGGTGCTCCGGTGAACAGCGGCGGCAGGGGGCGCTCAGCACCGAGCGCGTTGGCGTGGCGGTAGTCCCCCACGAGCTGCCAGTAGCGGCCCCAGACGTACTCGCGCCAACCAAGGACCTGACGGATGAAGCCTTCGGCCGAGGCCAACGGCACTCGACCACTGCGGTAGGCCGCCTCGGCGGCATCGCAGACCTCACTGGGCAACAGCAGGCCCAGGTTCAGGTAGGGACTGAGGAGGGTGTGGGCCATGTGCCAACTACCCGACAGCATGGCGTCCTCGTGCGGACCGAAGACCGGGAGCACCTCGGTCACCGCGTGTTCAAGCCTCCGCAGCGCTTCGGGGCGCGACGTCGCCCAGGTGCCATCGGGGTCACTCCCCCAGCACGTTTCCGGCAGCTCCTCGAGCACCTCTCGATCGAGGTCGTCGAGTGGGGTCCGTGGGGGCACCGGCCAGGCTCGGCCATCGCTCGGTGGTCGCTCTCGGTTCTCGGCGTCGTAGTTCCACCTCCCACCCACAGGCTCGCTCCCGTCCATCAAGTACCCCAACCGGGAGCGCTGCCAGCGGTAGAAGTCCTCCATCTTGACCGTGCGTCGCTCGGCTGCCCATCGGGCGAACTCCTCGTAGTGGCACAAGAACTGGTCCGACCGCACCACCTCGACCCCAAGGCTCTGGAGCAGCGCGCGACCGTCGTAGGAGGCGGGCTCCATCGCCACCACTCGCTCGACTCCGTACTTCAGGCGATGAGCAGCGAGGCCTGCGGCCAAGCTCGACGCCCTCTGGTAGTCCACCTCGAACCCTTCGGCCACGAGCTCGGCAGCGAACCTCCGCATGGCGCAGAGCACGAGATGCGCGCGCTGCCGGTGCCATCGTTTCGAGGAAACCTTGGCTGCGCTCTCGACGAACAGGATTCGGGCTGACGCTGGCGTCGCCTCATCCAAGGCCCCGAGTCGTCGGTTGAGCTGATCGCCCAGCACCCAGATGGTCTCCACGCAATCAACCTACGGCTGATGGGCTCGCATCGATTCAGCCCAGGTGCTTGGGCATGCGACCCCCGCCTCGAGGACCCGCTGCAGGAGACTGGAGCGCCACCGCGCCCACGTGCGCTGACCTCACCGAGCAGCAGATCGGTCTCCTCGTCGTGGGAAGAGGGGGCCCTCTCCTCGACCTCGCTGCATCATGCGCCGAGCATGGCCACAGCGAGCGCAGCGGTGCCGGCAACGAGGTCGGATGGAGGCAGCGTTAGGTTGTCGACATGACGCTGCGTCTGAAACTGCTCGCGCTCGTTGTGGTGTGCGTGGTGGTCTTTGGCGGAGGGGTGGCAGTGGGGCGCAGCACCGCCCCAGATGCGCATCACGTCGAGGCGAGACACATCCCTCCTGGAGCGGCGTCGTGCTTCGGATCGGCGAAGACCCAGTGGGCCATGGACCAATGCGCGGCCCATGCGCTCACGCTCGCCAATCGTGAGCTCAGCCATGCGCTCGACGCACAGCGACAGGTGCTCCCCCGAACGCTCGTCGACCCAGCCCAACGACGCTGGGTCTCCTTCGCCACCGAAGAGTGCGCGGCGGAGGAAGCTCCCTACGCCGGAGGGTCGATCCAACCCATGATCTACGACCTCTGCCTCGGCGACCTCACCACGCATCGAATCGCTGAGGTGGAAGCGGACACTGCAAGCCTGAAGCACTAGGTCGTCGAACCGGTCGACGAATTGCCACCGAGCACACCCAACGCCTGGCTTCGATTCCTCGTGCGCTGCACCTCCGTGCACGGTATGGAGGCGCCCCTGTCGATGGAGCAACTCCGAGCATGCTGGCGCGCCGTTCGAACCCCCCTGCAACCTTGCTCTCACGTGGGCGGCAGAGTGCAGGTTGCGAGGTTCAATGGCACAACTCAGAAGTATGGTGCTTGGTATGGCAACAAGGAAGATCACGGTCACCATCGGAGAGGACCAGTTCGAACGTATCCGGTCCCTCGTCAGTGGAGGCAACGCCAAGAGCGTCTCGGGATTCGTCCAACACGCCGTCGGGGTCGCCCTCGATGACGTCGCCGGTTGGGGCGCACTGCTCTCGCAGGCACTCACCGAGTCAGGCGGCGAACTCTCCGACGAAGAGCGGGCCTGGGCCGACGAGGTCCTCGGCACTTCGGGTCGATCCAGACGGTCGGTGGCGTGACCCCAGGATTGACCTTCGATGCGGGCGGACTGATCGCCTTGGATCGCGGTGATCGTCGTGTCGTCGTCCTCCTTGCACGTGCCAATGAGACGGGTGCCACGATCACCATTCCATCGGCAGCCCTCGCCCAAGCCATCCGCAGACCCGAACGTCAAGTCCGACTGGCGCGGTTGATCCGACAGCAGAGGACCAACGTCGTCCCGCTCGACCGGGTCGACGCATCCAACGTCGGGCGGCTGCTCGCTGCGAGCGGTACCGCCGACATCTGTGACGCACACGTCGTGATCTGCGCGAGGCGCGAGGCGCAGCGTGTCGTGACGTCTGACCCGGAGGACCTTCGGGTCCTTGATCCCGAACTCGACCTCCTCGAGATCTGAGAGCGCCTGAGGCGATGGGGTGTCATTCGAACCCTTCTTGGCCGCTGATCGTGGTGTCGGCGGCTGCCAGGGCCGAACTGGAGGATGGCTTGCAGATGGCGTCGAGCACTGAGCGGCATGAGGATCCTGCTCGTGATGACCGATCCCGCTGTCTGGGTCATGAACCACGGCGGAGAGATCCTCGGCCGCTGCATCCTCGATCCAACGATGGACGACCAGCCTCGAGGGCTTCTACAACCCGCAGCGCATCCAGAAGCGCCTCGGCTACCGTTCTCCAGCCGACTTCGAATCAGCTGCCGTCGCTTAGAAAAACGTGCGCGGGAGAGTGGGTCAACTCCAAGGTT
>CAINFA010000216.1 GCA_903847955.1 uncultured Actinomycetes bacterium | reverse complement strand
GGTGGGGGGGAAGACCGGGGTCAACCTGGCCGAGGGCAAGAACCTGTTGGGAGCCTTCTGGCAGCCCGAGGCGGTGCTGTGCGACACCGAGACCCTGGCGAGTTTGCCCCCCCGTGAGTGGGCGTGCGGGCGAGGCGAGGTGGCCAAGTACGCCCTGCTCGAGGGAGCGGCTGGCGCGTCGCTGCTCGAGCTCGACCTCGAGGACCAAGTCGCCCGCTGCGTGGCCCACAAGGCGACGGTGGTGGCCGCAGACGAGCGCGAGCAGGCCGCTCGGGCGCTGCTCAACTACGGCCACACCTTGGCCCATGCCCTCGAAGCGGTAGATCTCGCTGGCGGGAGCCTCGACCTGCGCCACGGCGAGGCGGTCGCCATTGGGCTGCTGTTCGCCGCCCACCTCGCCGAGCGGCTCGGTCGGATAGATGCCGCCCGGGTCGACGAGCACCGTTGGGTGTTGGCGCGACTCGACCTCGATGGCACCTTGCCTCCTGGGTTGAGCGCCGCCGAGTTGGTGGGGCACATGGCCAAGGACAAGAAGGCTGCGCACGACCTCACCTTCGTGCTCGATGGAGACGGTGGCTGCGCCGTGGTGCCGGGCATCGACCCGGCCCTCGTGACCGCCACCTTGGAAGCCCTGGGGGCCAGACCATGACCGACACCTTGCTGCTGCTCTCTGGACCGAACCTGAACCTGCTCGGCACGAGAGAACCCCACATCTACGGCACCGCCACCTTGGCCGACCACGTCGAGCGCACGAGGGCCGCTGCCTTGCGGAACGGTCTTGGGCTCGAGCACCTCCAGTCCAACTTCGAGGGGGAGCTGCTCGAGGCCATCCACGCAGCCCGGACGTCGGCGGTGGGGATCATCATCAACGCAGGCGCGCTGACCCACACCTCGTGGGCCCTCCACGACGCCATGGCTGCCTTCGAGGGCCCGAGCATCGAGGTGCACCTGTCGAACCCGGCGGCCCGAGAGCCCTTCCGGCACCTCTCGGTGCTGGCCCCCGTGGTCAACGGCTCGATCTGCGGCTTCGGCGGCTTGGGCTACGACTTGGCGGTCGAGGCGATGGTGACGCTGCTCGGCCGAGCCGAGCCGAACTAGGATTGCTCCGGCTCATCTGGTCAGATCGAGCTTCCACCACCCGCGACGGTCGTCGTCGCGGCCGAGCGCAAGGGCGACCATGGCGGTTTCCACCAACGACCTGAAGAACGGCATGTCCCTCGACCTCCCCGAGGGGTTGTGCACCGTGATCGAGTTCCAGCACGTCAAGCCCGGCAAGGGTGGCGCCTTCGTGCGCACCAAGTTGCGCAACGTGCGCACCGGGCAGGTCATCGAGCGCACCTACCGCGCCGATGAGAAGCTCGAGCAGGCCATCATCGACAAGCGGGAGATGCAGTACCTCTACCGCGATGGCCAGGACTACGTCTTCATGGACTCGGTCTCCTACGACCAGATCACCGTGCCCCCCGTGGCCCTCGGTGGGGCCACCAACTTCCTGCGGGAGACCGACTCAGCCGTGCTGCAGATGTTCGGCGACGAGATCGTCGGCGTGGACCTGCCGGCGTCGGTCGAGCTGACCGTGACCGAGACCGAGCCTGGCATGCAGGGCGACCGAGTCTCTGGAGCGCGCAAGCCCGCCACCTTGGAGACCGGCTACGTCGTCCAGGTGCCGTTGTTCGTCAACACCGGCGACGTCATCAAGGTCGACACCCGTTCAGGTGACTACCTGACCCGGGCCTAGGCCACGGTGGACGACAACCGGGCCCGACACAGCTCGCGTGAGCGAGCGCTGTCGTTGCTCTACGAAGCCGAGCTCAAGCAGTTGAGCGTGGCCGACACCCTGGCGGCGCTCAGCGTCGCCCCCGACCCGTTCACCGTGGAGTTGCTCGGGGCAGTCACCGCCCACGGTGCTCGGGCCGAGGCGCTCGTGGCCGACGCCTCGGTGGACTGGCCGCTCGACCGCATGGCGGTCCTCGACCGGCTCGTGCTCAAGTTGGCGACCTGTGAGCTGTTGGCCGGCGAGCAGCCGCCGGTGGCGGTCGTGCTCGATGAGGCGGTGGAGCTGGCCAAGACCTACTCCACCGAGGACTCTGGACGCTTCGTCAACGGCGTGCTGTCGACGGTGGCCCGGCAGGTGCGAGGCTGAGCCTGCTCAGGCAGCGATGCTGAGGACCTGGGAGGCCGTGGCACCGAGCAAGTTGGTGTTGCCGGCGTAGTGGGCGGTCAACAGCACCCGTCCAGCAGGGAGCGATCGCAGGACGAGCACGGCGCGCCCATTGACGAAGCTGCCCGACCCAATGACCTTGGCGCCCAAGGTGACCGTGACGGTCCCCGTCGGGAGCCCGGAGCCCGGATGGGCGACCGAGGCGATGATCGTGACGGTCAGAGGAACCCCAGCTCGCAAGCTGGTGTGGGGGAGCGTGATCACGACCTCGGTGGTGGCCTTGGCCACGACGACCACGAGGTCGAGGTGGGCGGCAGCTTGGTTGGTCAAGGTGGTGGCGGCAACGACGACGTGGTCTGTCCCGACCGGGAGCGATGCCAAGGTCAGCCGTGCCGCACCCCCAGAGATCGGTGCGCTCGACAGCACCGTGGTGCCCAGACTGGCGGTGACGGTGCCGCTGGTGAGCGTGGGGGTCGACAGCGGCACCACGAGGCTTTGGCCCACCACGAGGTGCACGGTCCCAATCGAGGTGCTGAGCGATGTGAGCGGTGCGGGGGTGGCGGTGACCGCCGCAGCCGTCGCGGTGTGCCCAACGGCGTCGGTGGCTGCCACGGTGATGGTGGCTTGGGTGCCATTGGTGAGGCCGCTGATGGTGCACGAGGTCGAGGCGGTGGTGCAGCGGCGTCCACTCACGGTGTCGGTGGCCGTGGTCGAGATGGTGCCGAAGCCGGGTGCCGTTGGTGCGCTCCACGCCACGGTGACCGAGTCGTCGCTCGAGGTGGTCGAGACGTTGGTTGGGGCGCTGAGGGCAGCGGTTGCGGTGTCGGTTGCGCCCGTGGCGACGTTCTGGGCGTTGCTGTAGGTGCCAACGGCCACGCAGCTGGTGAGGCTCACGCAGCTGATTGAGCTGAGCGCCGAGCTCACCCCGTCAGATGCGATGGCTTGGTTCGTCACGTCGCTGATGGTCTTGCCCTCGACGAGGGAGGTGTTGGCGGCGCCCCAGCTCGAACCGGCCGGAGCGTAGCTCTGGCGGTTGGCGATGCCAGCGGTGCGGCACGCGCCGTCGACCGGGCAGCTGATCGCGGTGTACGAGTCGCTGCTGCGCAGCAAGCGGAAGGTGCCGTCGGTCTCGGTCACGATGAACCCTGGTCCGGTTTGGTCTCCACGAGCCGAGCCGTAGAAGGCGGTGGTGGAGCCGGCCGCGGCGCAGTTCCCTGCGCTCGAGCAGCTGAGGGGAGAGACCTGGGCATCGACGGTGGAGGCGCCGAGGTCGAGCCACTTCACGACGCCGTCGACGCCGGCAGCCTCGTCGAGGGCATCGACGGCCACTTGCCCCGTGGCGGCGTCGGTGCTGAGTCCGACGAAGCTGCACGTCGTGAGGCTGGTGCAGCCCACCTCGCTGGCAGGGGCCGTGAGGATGGTGGGGCGTTGCCAGGTGCCCTCGAGCATCGTCATCTCCACCGGCGTCGAGGTCGTCGCCGACGTCTGCTCCTCGCCCACCGCCACGCAGCTCGAGGGGTTGGGGCAGGAGATGCCGGTGAGGGTCACGGCGTCGAGCCCCTTGGCGGCCGGGAGGTCGTTGACCTTCACCGGGGCACCCCAGATGCCTCGAGCCTCGTTCGCTACCCAGGTCGTCGCGGCGGCGAAGTTCTTCCCGCTCGCCGTCGTCGAGAGTACGAGCTCGCAGTCGGTGGCATCGGAGCAGCTGAGGGCAACGGGGGTGGTGGTGGTTGCAGGTGGGTGGAAGACGACCGGTGAGGACCAGGCGTTGGTCCCGGTGGAGGTCTCCACGGCCGTGGCTGATCCTTCGGTACCGGTGGCCGTGCACGCTCCCTCTAGGGGGCAGGCGACGAGGGAGAGGACGGCTGGGTTCGGGTTCCCTGGGATGAGGTTGGTCCACTCCTCGGCCGCGCTGTCGGTGGCTCGAGGCTGGTGGAGGAGCGGTGCCACGGCTGCAGCGGCGCTACTCACCACTGGAGTGCTAGCGAGCACCGCCACCCCAGGCGCCACGATGGCGAGAGCCATCCAGGGGGACAGACGGCGGGTGAGGTACTTAGGCATTGGTGCTCCACGACGAGGGTGTGGGACCAATCCTACAGTTGTAAGTTCGTTGCGGCCGTTCATCCCCCCGCAGGGGACCCAGCTACCGCTGGCGGAGCTGGCGGGCGAGGTTGATGCGGAGTCCAATCGACGAGGCGACGAAGAGGCCGATCACGATCCATCGGCCCAGCTGGTGGCCGCGCAGCGGGCCGAAGACGACGAGGAGCATCGCGGCGACGAGCACCACGTTGGCGATGCCGTACTGCTTGTAGGCAGCCATCGCCGCCTTGGTGGTCGGGGGGCCGGGCACCGACGGAGCCTACCAAGTCAGCCCTCCTGGCTCCCGGCGGGCATGAGGTCCCCCTGCTAGGTTTGGGGCGCCGTCAAAGGGGTCCTGTGAGGCTCCTACGGCAAGGAGAGCTGTGGCTGAGCGCGAACGGAGTCATGCACGCCCTTCGGGAGCGGTGTTCGTCCCCACTGCTGAGATTGCCTCCAGTGAGGTGGTCAAGCGTGCCTTGCTGCGCATGGCCCACGAGGTGGTGGAGCGCCACAGCGACCTGAGCGACCTCGTGGTGATCGGGTTGCAGACCGGTGGCGTGCCCCTCGGTCGCACCATCTCCGAGCACCTCTTCGCCATCTCGGGCATCGACGTGCCGTTGTGCACCTTGGACGTCGCCTTCTACCGGGATGACATTGGCCTGCGACCGGTCCTGCCCGAAGCCGCGACCGACATCTCGCTCGACCTCGACCAGCGGGTCGTGCTGTTGGTCGACGACGTGCTGTTCACCGGCCGCACCATCCGCGCTGCCCTCGGAGCCCTCGGTGACTTCGGTCGAGCTCGGGCGATCGAACTGGCGGTGCTGGTCGATCGTGGCCATCGCGAGCTGCCCATCCGACCCGACTACATCGGCAAGAACCTGCCGACCTCGAGGGCGGAGATGGTCGATGCCTCCTTGGACGGCATCTTCCTCGGACGCCTCGAGCCCCGATGAGCCTCGGCCCCATGCCCCAGCACTTGGTCTCCATCGGCGACCTCAGCGCAGAGGGGATCGTCGAGGTCCTCGAGGTGGCCGAGTCCTTCGCCGAGGTCGAGCGCCGAGCGATGAAGAAGGTGCCCACCCTCAAGGGCAAGGTGGTCGCCACCGTGTTCTTCGAGGAGTCGACTCGAACGAGGTTGAGCTTCGAGACGGCGGCGAAGCGGCTGTCGGCCGACGTGCTGTCGCTGTCGGTGGCTTCGTCCTCGGTGAAGAAGGGTGAGTCCCTGCGCGACACGGTCCAGACCATCGAGGCCATGGGCATCGACCTGCTCATCATGCGCCACGGCTCCTCGGGGGCACCGCTGCAGGCCAGTCGGTGGACCGAGCATGCCCAGGTGGTCAACGCTGGCGATGGTTGGCACGAGCACCCAAGCCAAGGGCTCCTCGATTGCTTCACCGTGCGCCAGGCGTGGGCCGAGCAGCGATCCATGGCTGCAGCGGGCACGGGCGCGACCCTCTTCGAGGGCAAGCAGGTCTTGATCGTCGGCGACCTCGCCCACTCCCGGGTGGCTCGCTCTGAGGTCTTGGCCTACACCGCGCTCGGCGCCGAGGTGACCTTGGCCGCGCCGAGAACCTTGCTGCCGGCCAACCTCGACCACTGGCCTGTGCAGGTGGCAGAGGACTTCGAAGAGGCACTCGGTCGAGCCGACGTGGTCTCGGTGCTCCGGCTCCAAGCCGAGCGCGGCAGTGGCGAGTGCGTGCCGAACCTCCGAGAGTTCACCTCCACCTTCGGCCTCACCGAGGAGCGGATGGACCGGCTCAAGCCAGGTGCCCTCGTCACCCACCCAGGGCCCATGGTGCGCGGCGTTGAGATCTCATCTCGGGTGGCTGATGACCCGCGATGCCTCGTCACGACCCAGGTGCACAACGGTGTGGCGGTGCGCATGGCGATCCTCTACCTGTTGCTGGCCGGCCCCCGGCTCGAGGCGGCGGCCATTGGGCAGTTCGCTGGAGCGGCGGCGTGAACGCGCCCTTCGGTGCCTTCGAGCACCCAGTGGTGGTGGCCGGCGGTCAGGTGCTCACCGAGCGCGGCCTCGAGCGCCTCGACCTCGTGGTGCACCAAGGGATCGTCGTCGAGCTGGGCGCCTCGGTTGACCACCCGGCCGGGGCAACCGTGCTCGACGCCAGTGGTGCCCTGGTTGGGCCGAGCTTCGTCGACCTGCACACCCACCTCCGTGAGCCGGGTCGGGAGCAGGCCGAGACCATCGAGACCGGCACCCGGGCAGCGGCGCTGGGTGGCTACGGCGCCGTGGTGGCCATGCCCAACACCGAGCCCACCATGGACACCGCAGCGGTGGTGCACATGGTCCTCGAGCGAGGACGCAACGCTCCGTGCGAGGTGGCCGCTGCGGGCGCGATCACGGTGGGTCGATTGGGAGCCCAGCTGGCGCCAATGGCCGAGCTGGCCGCGTTGGGCGTCGAGTTGTTCACCGACGACGGCACCGGCGTCCAAGACGGCGGCGTGGCTCGCCGGGCCATGGACTACTGCCGCGGGCTCGGCGTGACCTACGCCGAGCACTGCGAGGACCTCGCCATCGCCCACGGTGGCTGCGTCCACGAAGGTGCGTGGTCCGCACTGCTCGGGTTGCCCGGTCAGCCCGCAGCAGCCGAGGAGGCCATGGTGGCCCGAGACCTCCTGCTGGCAGCCACCACCGGGGCTCGGCTGCACCTCTTGCACCTCTCGACCGCTGGTTCGGTCGAGCTGGTCCGCCAGGCCAAGGCTCGAGGGGTTGCCGTCACCGCCGAGGTTGCCCCCCACCACCTGAGCCTGACCGACGCCTCCCTCAAGGGCTACGACCCGTGCTTCAAGGTGAACCCACCCCTGCGCCCCGCCGAGCACCTCGAGGCGCTCCTCGACGGGCTCAACGACGGCACCATCGACGCCGTCGCCACCGACCACGCCCCGCACACCCCTGAGCTCAAGGACCTCCCCTTCGACCAGGCGCCCCCGGGGATGCTCGGCCTCGAGACGGCGGCATCGATCACCTACGAGCAGCTCGTGGCCGGGCGCGGTGCCACCATCGAGCGCTTCTTCGAGGTCATGGCCACCCAACCAGCCAAGATCGCCCGGCTGGACGGCACCGGCGCTCGACCTTTCGGCCACTCGGTCCACGGCCAGCGGGTGGCGGTGGGCACGACGGCCAACCTGGTGGTCTTCGACCCCGAGGTTCGCTGGACCCTCGAGGTGGACCAACTGGCCTCGAAGGCCACCAACAGCCCCTTCTCGGGGGCCAGGTTGGTGGGCAAGGTGCGCCACTGCCTGCTGCGGGGCGAGCCAGTGGTCACCGACGCGAGGAGCACCCGATGACGAGCCGTGCCCGAGCAGAGCTGGTGCTGGCGGACGGGACCACCTTCGCTGGAGAGGTCGCAGGGTACGTGCCCTCGAGTGGGATCTCGGTGGGCGAGGTGGTGTTCAACACCGCCATGAGCGGGTACCAAGAGATCCTGACCGACCCGAGCTACGCCGGGCAGATCGTGGCCTTCACCTCGACCCAGATCGGCAACTACGGCACCACCGACCTCGACGCGGAGTCCGCTCGCCCCTTCTGCCGAGGGGCCATCGTGCGTGACCTCGCCGGCGCGGCATCGAACTACCGCTCCACCCAGGACCTCGAGGACTACCTCGTCGCCCATTCCTTGGCGGCCTTGACCGGCGTGGACACCCGACGGCTGACGAGGCACCTCCGTCAAGCCGGGACCATCTGCGGAGCATTCGGGCCTGCGAGTCACGACGAGCTCGCCGCCGCGGCCCAGGCGGCCACCGGCACCGACGACCAAGACCTGGCCAGCCTCGTCACCACCGCCACGCGCTACGAACTCGAGGGCGGCCCCCACCACCTGGTGGTGGTGGACTTCGGGGTCAAGACCACCATGCTGCGCCAGCTCCAAGGGCTCGGCCGGCTGACGGTGGTTCCCGCCGGCACCTCTGCGGCGGCGATTCGTGACCTCAGCCCCGACGGGGTGTTCTTGTCCAATGGTCCTGGAGACCCCGCTGCCTTGGACGGTCCGGTGGCCACCATCGCCGAGCTTTTGGGCGAGGTCCCCATCTTCGGGATTTGCCTCGGCCACCAGCTGCTGGCCCGGGCGCTCGGAGGGGTGACCTACAAGCTGGCCTTCGGCCACCACGGGGGGAACCACCCGGTGCTCGACCTCGCCACCGGTCACGTCGAGATCACGAGCCAGAACCACAACTACGCGGTGGCTCGCGATGGGCTCGGATCGGCGACCATCACCCACGTCAACTTGAACGACCAGGTGGTCGAAGGCCTCATGGCAGCGTCGCAACAGGCGTTCTCGGTGCAGTACCACCCAGAAGCTGGCCCTGGTCCCCACGACGCTCGCTACCTCTTCGACCGTTTCCGGTCACTCATCGAAGGAGCCCCACTTGCCGCGCCGTGATGACCTCCACACCATTCTGGTGATCGGCTCGGGCCCCATCGTCATCGGCCAAGCCTGCGAGTTCGACTACTCGGGGACCCAGGCCTGCCAGGTGCTGCGCCACGAGGGCTACCGAGTGGTGCTGGCCAACTCGAACCCGGCCACGATCATGACCGACCCGGCCACCGCCGACGCCACCTACGTGGAACCCCTCACCCCAGAGGTGCTCGAGGCCATCATCGAGCTCGAGCGCCCCGACGCCTTACTGCCGACGCTCGGTGGGCAGACCGCCCTCAACTTGACCATGGAGCTGGTCAAGCGGGGCGTCCCCGAGCGCTACGGCATTGAGATCATCGGCGCCAACCCCACGGCCATCGCCACCGCGGAAGACCGTGAGCAGTTCAAGGCGGCCATGGAGGAGATCGGCCTCGAGGTGCCCATCTCGGGCTTCGCCCACTCCTTGGACGAGGCGGTGTCCATCGCCCGCCGGATCGGCTACCCCATCATCATCCGACCCAGCTACATCTTGGGCGGGGCGGGCACCGGCATCGCCCACGACGATGCGCACTTCTTGGACCTCGCCGCAGAAGGCCTGGCCGCCAGTCCGGTGGGGGAGATCTTGGTCGAGCAGTCCATCGCGGGCTGGAAGGAGTACGAGCTCGAGGTCATGCGGGATCACGCCGATAACTGCGTGGTCATCTGCTCGATTGAGAACTTCGACGCCATGGGCGTGCACACCGGCGACTCGATCACCGTCGCACCAGCCCAGACCCTGTCCGACGTGGAGTACCAAGCGATGCGCGACGATGCCTTCGCCTGCCTGCGTCGGGTGGGGGTGGAGACCGGTGGGTCCAACGTGCAGTTCGCCGTGGACCCCGCCACCGGTCGACGGCTCGTGATCGAGATGAACCCTCGGGTCTCACGG
>CAINFA010000215.1 GCA_903847955.1 uncultured Actinomycetes bacterium | reverse complement strand
GGCGCTGCCGACGCCGTCGAGTCCCCGCCTGACCGAGCGCGACCACGAGGCGCTTGGTTGGTTGGTCGAGCAGAAAGCAGCGACGACCAATCAAGTCACGACGCTCCTTGGCTACTTCGGCGACGGGCCAATCACCGACCGCAGGGGAGCAATGGTCATGGCCCGCTGGGAGGAGCTTGGCCTTGCTGAGCGGACCTTCGTCTGGCATCGCAAGCCCGCTGTCGTGACGCCAACGAGCGAGTGCGCCCGATTGATGGGGCTTCCCCGGTGGCGTAAGCCAGCGATTGGCACGCTGAATCACACACTTCATGCCAGCCAAGTCCGTTTGCAGGTCTGTCGTCCGGGATCTAATCGAGGTTGGCGCAGCGAGGAGCAAATGCGCGCCCTGCTGCCGTCGGGCGCTCGGATTCCCGACGGAGCGATCGTCGAGGCAGATGGATCTCTAACCGCGGTCGAAGTCGAGCTCACGAGCCACGGGCGGACACGGGTTCGAGAGGCGATGACCTCGCTGTTGTCGGTGCGAAACGGCGAGGAAGATCTCTTCCATCACGTGCTCTACCTCTGCTCGCCTGCAGTGCATGTTCAGGTGAAGGCCGTTCGTGACGAGCTACCGGAACACGTTCGGTCGCGCGTCGTGGTGCTTCCATGCCCAACGATGTAGGCCCAGTCGAAGAGAAGCCCAAGGCAAAGTCCGCAAAGGAGACCACCGTTGAGCTCATTGGAGCGAGCACGGTTGCAATCCCCCTCGCATTGCCGTTCATCGGGCTCGGTTGGTGGCTTGGTCGCCGCTTCGAGTTCGACCATCGGGCGAAGTTGATTGCAGCGCTCATGGTCGTTGTTGCAACGACGTTGGCGCTTCTCGCAGGGGCTCCGGTCCCGTATGCCACGGCATGGGCAGCGCTCGTCTTGTGGCCGATCGGTGCACACCAAGGTCCGACGATCGAAGAGTGGGCAATCCTCCTCTGCGCAGCAGCTCTGCTTGGGCCTCCTTTTGGCTTTGGCCTCTTCAACCTCTACGAGCACCTCGCAGGACTCCACCCACTGCACGGGCCCGCTGCACAAGACAGGCGCAGGCACCGCCAGATAGATGTTCGAGCGACGGTGGCAGCGATGCCCAAAGATGTTCCCCTTGTCTTTGACGGTCGCACAGTGCTTGGACCGTGGCTCGATGGCGACATCGACCCGGAAGCCCGCGCGGGAAAGTGGGCCGTGTTGCCCGAAGCGGCACACCACCTTCTCGTCCTGGGTGCGACAGGCGCAGGCAAGTCAGTGACGATCGAACGTCTCGTCTGCTCAGCGCTTTCGACGGGGCTTCGAGTGATCTTCATCGATGCCAAAGAAGACCCCAGCGCAGGACTGCGTCTCGCCAACTTTGCGGCGAACCTTGGGGTTGCACCTGACCGGATCCGGTCGTGGCCATTTAGCGGACCGATGGATCTGTGGCGAGGAGATGCGCAGCAGATTCTGGACCGAGCCCACAGCCTCGCGGACTGGACTGAGCCCTACTACGAGATGGTTGCCAAGACGGCGTTGCGACTTGCCGTCACAGATCCGCGCGGGCTTCCTCGAAGCCTGGGCGAGATGATTGGGCGACTCGACGCAGGGCACCTCAAGGGAACGTGGGCGGGGACCCCCTACGCCGAGGTCGCCTCAAAGCTGACCACTGATCTTGTGGCGGGCGTCAAGCTTCGCTACTTCGGCCTCGACCAAGCACTCAAGGCGGTTGGCGCGGTGGCGCTCGATGACAGTGATCCGGGCTGGGCGATTGATGACTGCGACTTTGCCTACGTGAGCTTGCCGACTTCGACGGTCCCGGTTGTCGCAGCAGGATTTGGGAGGGCTGTCCTACTCGATGTCATGGCGTGGCTGAGATCTCCTGCGCGGCGTGGCGACGGACGACCTGTGCTGCTCGTCATCGAAGAACTTGGAGCACTCATTGGGGGAGATGAGGTGACTGGGCGGACGATCGTCGAAATGGTTGAGCGGGCGCGCTCGGCAGGGTGTCGAGTGATCCTTTCAGGTCAGAGCCTCGGATCCTTCGGCTCTGAGGACTTGGCGCAGCGGCTGCTTCACTCGGGAGCCTCAACCCTGTGTATGCGTATCAGCGACCCCGAGCAAGTGCTTGGGCTCGTTGGCACACGACGTCAGCCTGAAGCGAGCCTCGGCGTGAGTGTCGCTGGGAGCTACTTGGAGCAAGGCAGCGTTCGGATCCAAGAAGGCTTTGCCGTCGCTCCAGACGAACTGCGAACGCTCCCAATGGGGCGTGGATACCTCTTCCATCAAGGCCGCTACACGCTGGCGCAAGTTGCCAAGGTGATCTGACCCCACGCTCGGGGCCGAGTGCAGGGATCTTCGAGGTCCAAACGGTCTTCTCCGCGAATCCCGACCGTCGGGTGAGCGGAAAGATGAAATGAGCAAAGAAACGAAGGCAGTCCGTGCAGCTTCCGACGCAGCCCAGTTGGTAGCACTCACCAAGGTCGAGGTGGCCCGACCCAAGGGGCCACGCATCGATGTCGAGCTCGTCACTCGACCTGAAGGCACTCCCACGATGTCGCCCGAAGCCTTCTACGGTCCGATCGGGCAAGCGGTTCTCAACATCGCCGCCTTCACTGAGGCGGACCCAGCGGCGGTGCTAGCAACGGTGCTCGCCTACGCAGGCTCCATCATTGGACCGAACTCGTGGTTCGAGATTTCTGGCGTCACGGTGAACGCAGGTCTCTACGTCCTCGTTGTGGGTCCAACGGCTCTCGGTCGAAAGGGCACCTCACACTCGGTCGCCAAGAAGCTTCTCGGCACGATGGCTGACGTGAGGTCGCTCGTTGGACTCGCTTCAGGTGAGGCCCTCGTCAATGAGCTGTGCAAAGAGGGCCTCTCCAATGAGCACATCATGATCATCGAAGAAGAGTTCGCACGGCTCCTCGGCAGCGCTGGTCGCACCGGCTCCACGCTCTCACCAATGATTCGTCAGGCCTTTGACGGTGGCGACCTCGGCCACACGACGGTGACGGCGACCGACGTGGCAAGCGGCTACCACTCGTCGGTCATTGGGCACATCACCCCTGATGAACTGCGCCTCTGCCTCTCGGCATCAGACCAAAGCAATGGACTCGCCAATCGCTTCATGATGATTGCCTCGCACGCCACAAAGGTCGTGACATGGGACGACCAAGGCGATCCCAACCACCAGTGCGTCAAGACGATCACCGACTCCTCAATCGCTGAGATCGCCGCCCGAGGCGCTGGGAGGGGGCGAATCCCGCTCAGCGATGGTGCCTTCAATGCCCTGTCGATGATCCACCGACAGGGCATGGTCACCTCTTCAAGCACGCTCCTGGCTCGACTGATGGAGCACCTCTGGCGCTTGACCCTCATTTACGCCGTGATGGACGAGGCAACAGAGATCCAGCTCGAGCACGTCAAGGCAGCCTTGGCATTCGTCCACTATGTGAGAGCAACGACCGAGATGGTCTTTGGCGATAGTGACGTGGAGCCGAAGACCGCCAAGATCCTCTCACTCATCATCGGCGCAGGAACTGCTGGTCTGTCGAAGACCGAACTCTCAACGGCATTGTCAAACCACATCGGCGCCAAGGAGCGGGACCGGCACATCGAGGACCTACTGGCGAAGGGGCTGATTACCGTGGCCTTGACCAAGACCCCAGGGCGCTCAGGGACGATCTACGTCGGCATTGGTGCCTGCGACACGATCGAAGCCGAAGCTGACATCTCCGAGTAGGGGCACTCACTAGGCAGGCTCCCTGCGAATGATGCGCAAGAAGCGAAGCAAGGTGCCATGGGCACTCTTGCTTCGCTTCTTTCGCTTTTCACGCAGCGCAAAAGGTGGTTCTGATCCTTGACAGCTAAACGCGCGCGCGAACCGTCGAAGGAGCCTCGGAGGTTCCGATTGCAGCAAAGG